>JANOHH010000344.1:0-10410 GCA_031406395.1 Verrucomicrobiota bacterium
CGTGCGTCCAAACTTGAATACGACATCACCGATTCCACCAAGCGGGCGAAAGAATTGGAAACCAAAGTCGGCGCGCACTTTGAACGCGAGGAGCGTTACCAGCAGTTGACCCGCCGCCAGAGCGAGATTGAGGAGAAGCTCGATCTCACCAAGAACCAAGCCCCAAGCCAGGTTGATGCGGATGCGTCTGATGCGAACGAGAAGAAGAATTCAATAAAGCAGACCCCGGCTGAACCCACGCGCAAAGCTCGAAAGGTTACAATGCGCGTATGAAAACAACTGTGGACGACGTACTGACTGCCTTTTGGCCGGGTAGCTCGTGTTTTGTTCTTGTGTATTGCATACACCCGCCGCCGCACAAACTTTGATTACCGTATTCTCGTTATGAATGAGACAGCCCAACAAACCGAATTTCTCAGTTGGAAAATTGCCCCGGCCCGCTTGAACGCGACTCAGGCCGGCTGGTATCTCGGTTTTGAGCCGCACGAGATTCCCATTCTTATTGCAGCCAACCTCCTGAAACCGCTCGGTCATCCGGCCCGCAATGGCATGAAGTTTTTCTCCACCCAGGCACTTGATCAGCTTCGGCGTGATGAGAAATGGCTCGCCCGCGCCAGCGATGCGATCTCCGCGTACTGGCGAGAGCGAAACGCCCGTAATCGTAGCTGCGAACGTGGAACAAATGGAAACAGCCGGTTCAACCGGCGGTCTGACCGAAGCGGCCGGACCGGTTCTCCGACGAATGCGACGGCAACCGGATGATGCGACCGTCTGAGGCTTGCCGTTCGTAGCTTTCCAAAGACGGTAGCTTCACTTTGGCCTTGCGAGCGTAGGCACGATGCACCGCCTTGCTGTTGTGACCGAGAGCCTCTTGCGCGAACCGCTCCGGGTAACCACATTGTTTGGCTCGCTCCGCCCATGCGTAGCGGTACGAGTGCAGGGAAACGCCTTTGATACCAAGTCCGACGCACCGCTGCTTGAACTCCGTGGCTCGGTCGCCAGCGCGAACCGTTTGGAGGTAGGGAAACAACGGGCCAACGACGGGGAGACGGCGCAAAATCGCCTCAATGTCCTCGCCAAAGTGAATCATCGCAAGGCTGCCGGTCTTTTGACGCGCATAAGCGATGGTTTGGTTGGGCCAGTCCACGTCCTCAGCTTTGAGGTTGGCAACGTCGCTCTGCGAACCGCCCAGATGCCAGCACAGTTCGTAGAAATTGCGCCGTTCCGGGTTCTTCTCTCGCTCAAGGATGAGTTGGTGTTCCTCAATAGTGATGGCTCGCTTTGGCTGGAAGCGAACTTCCGGCCAGAGACGCTTGGGAACGAGCGGCCAGGGAAGCCAGTTCATCGAAAGGCAGAAGTTGTGAAGTTTCCGCAGGTGGACATTGGTGCTGACCGTTCCCGCCTTGAGGCAGGCAAGCAGTTGCTCCGCCTGAGTCTCAATGATGATGCAATCTCGAATCCCGTCTAATGCCGTCTCCTTTGCGGCCCGCCGCCAGCGATCCTGAGTGGAACCACTCTTGGTTTCTACAATCGCATCAAGAGCGTTTTGCCAGGTCCGGGCGGAGACACCGGAATCAGTGCCAGCCAGATACGCCTTGGCGATTTGAAGGTTCAGTTGCGGCTGGCGGACGGATTCGTTGCGCGCATTGAGCAACGTTGTGGCTTCGGCACGGTCGCGGGTGCCGAGGCTTTCCTGTTTGCCCGTTTCGGAATTGTGGATGTAAAACACACCGCCCATCGTTCGGCGGTAAAGTCGGAATCGGTTTTTCATAGCTCGAACTTTCTGGTTCGAGCCTGCCAAATGAGGTCCAGTGACGGGTGTATCAGCTACACCAAACGCACAGCCAATTGCGTTTCAGCAAGTCGTGCCTGAGTACTTCGAGACTTTTGTCGGGTTATTCCGAGTCAAAAAGTTGCTGGCACTTTTGCTGGCACTTGGGGTCTGTGAATTTGTAACTCCCTCTCCAAATAGGGTTTGGAGCTGGAGGCGAGGGTCGGAATCGAACCGACGAATGCAGCTTTTGCAGAGCCGTGCCTTACCACTTGGCTACCCCGCCTTCCGCTTACCATCTTAGCAAGCGATTATGCCCGGCTCAAGCGAAACAATTCTTCTTGTCGGGTAGCATTCAAAGTTAGAAAAAGTGTGCGAACAATTTTGGAATGGGTCAGAACACTGTTCAATGGAGCAGGACGATGGGTTTTGCGTTTGCGAAGGGGGCGTATCGGAGGCAGTAGATGTCTGCATCTGGACGGAGGCAACGGATGACGGAGGTCGCCGTTCAAGTTCATGAAGGCTGCTTCCACTTGCACGCGCTGCAGGTAGCAGGCCCGCAGTTCTGCGGGTGCCGGCGCACCACGCGCCGACGCTGGCGGTTCAAGCGAAAGAAAAATGATTGCGGGCTCACGGTTTGGTCGGTAGCGGGCACGGTGATGTGCAACAACGCGTAAAGTCTTCCGGCCTCCTTCTTGGCCGCCCCCCAGGGCGCTAAGCAGCCGGTCCCGCTCCGGCCGCCGTTATCGCAGTTCGTTCAGTCGCGCGAGCCGACGGCGCAGTTTCTGACTGCGGATGGCGCGTGCCTTGCCCACCCGTTTGGCACTTGGGGCCAGCACTTAAACTTTGCCGTCTTGCGGGAGGAGTTTGACTTGCACGCCTTCGCGCAAGATTTCCCACGGGCGGTCGAGCAACTCTTTTTCGAGGGCGGTCAATGCGCCATTGGGCGTGCCGACCATATAGTTTACCGGCGGATCGGCGGCGCGCCTCTGGGTGAGCGCGGCTTCGGTCGGGAGGCGACTCGATCGCCGTTCAGCGAAGTCCACGATTCCTCTCGCGATTCATTTGCCCACCGTCTCCAATACCACCGGCACTTTAACCGTTTTCCCCGGAGGTTGCAGTTTGGTGAACAACCCCAGCCAGAAACCGATGCCATACAGCAGATGGGTCAACACAATCAATGGCAGCGCGCATAGCCCGCGCACGGCGCCTCCCGAGGGAACTAGCGCAATCACCTGCACCAGGACGACCATGCCGTAGGTCAGCAGTGGAAGTTGATACAAATCCCGCTGCCAGGCGGCGGCAGGAACGAACGCGATCGCCCCCACCACCGGCAAAGTGAGCAGGTAAACCACGAACAACGGCGGCACAAAATTAAGCGCGGAACCAAACGTTGGCGTTGCACGAAACTGTTCCGCTCGGCCGCGTCCGTACGTCCGCAGCATTTTCGCGAACGCCCGCAAGTTGCGCCGCGGTCGTCGGTAAACGAACAACTCCGGATCGTAGAGGAGTTTGCCGCCCGCGCGCTGGATTTCATCCATGAGGGCGTTCTCCTCGTTTGGATACAACGCCTCGTTGAACCCACCATGTTGCAGCAACTTCTCCCGCCGCGCCACCATGTTGCACAGGATCAGCTCCTTCTCGCTGGTCGCGCGCAGCCGGCCCACTTTGGCGTAGCGCGCGCGGCTTGGCCCAAAGGCAAGCCAACTGGCCAGAACCAGCGCGAAAACTTGTTCCTGGGTCGGCGCCTCCGGCGGACACAGATTCGGCCCGCCCACCATTTGCACTTCGGGATCGCGAAAATGTTCCACCGCCCGCCGTAGATTTCCGGGGAGCGCGAGCGAATCGTCGTCGAGAAAGTAAATCAACTCGCCTCGCGCCATCCGCAGCGCTGTGTTGCGCTGAACCGATGGCTGTTTTCCCCGGGCCAGAATGATTTCCAGTTTGTCGGAGGGATAGTCCAATTGCTGCGCCGCCGTCGCTGCTTTGACTTCGGGTTCGTCCGGCCGCGCCGGGATAATGACAGTCACGATCGGCAATTCATCGCTCACGCCGAGAGGCTAGAGTTCGGTGCGTGAAGTTCAAAGTGGAAAGTGTGCGCGAATTTGATCAGGGCTTATTCCGCATCTTCATTTTGCCCTTCATCTTGTGCATAAAACTCGCCACTTGGATCAGGACCGGGAGATCAAGATTTAGATCAAGATCAAGAATAGAAACTGCACCTGCCCGCCCCTTCCATTCCGAACTGGACGCGCCCCGGGGATTAACCTAGGATGCGCACGTGCCGCATCCAGCAAAAAGCACTTTACCCAACGCCCCAGCCAAAACCGGCGTCCCTTTTGAAGAAGCATTGCAAAAGCTCGAAACCCTCGTTGAGGCGATGGAGGCGGGCGATTTGCCCCTGGAAACGTTGCTGGCCCGCTACGAAGAGGGCGTGAAGCTGACGAAGATTTGCCAGGATAAACTGGCCGAGGCCGAGTTGAAAATTCAGCAGCTTGAAAAGACGGCGGTTGGTGAATTGCGCTTAAAGCCGCTGACGGCGGAATTGTCAGACGAATAATTATGAACCGATACTTGGACATGGTGGATGGACCGGCGCATGTGAAAAAACTCACGCCGCCCCAGTTGGAAACGCTGGCGGGCGAGATCCGTCAGGAACTCATCAATGGCCTCGCCAAGAGCGGCGGCCATCTGGGTCCAAACCTCGGGGTCGTGGAACTGAGCATCGCGCTGCACTACGTTTTCAGCACGCCCAAGGATAAGTTCGTCTGGGATGTGAGCCATCAGGTTTACGTCCATAAAATTCTCACCGGCCGCAAGGATCGCTTCCACACCATCCGCCAGACCGACGGCCTCAACGGTTTTGCGTTGCGCACCGAGAGCCCGCACGATTGCTTCGGCGCCGGCCACGCGGGCACGGCTCTTTCGGCGGCGCTCGGCATGGCGGCGGCACGCGATAAAAAGGGAACGGATGAAAACGTCGTCTGCATCTTCGGCGATGCCGCGTTGACGAACGGGATATCGTTCGAGGCGCTCAACAATATTTCCCACACGACCAAGAAATTCATTGGGATCCTCAACGACAACGAATGGAGCATTGCCAAGAACGTCGGCGCGATTTCCGGCTATCTCAACAAACTCATCACGAATCCGTCGTACAACAAGCTGGCCAAGGAATTTCAGAACTTCTTGAAGCGGCTGCCCAAGGGGGATCTCGCTTTGAAATTGGCCCACAAGGCCGAAGAGGGTTTCAAAGGCGCGCTTTCGGAAGTCAGCCTGCGGAAAAATGATTACTCGGTCGAGGACGATGGTCGGGGTGGTTTTGGCAGCGCCATTTTGTTCGAAGAAATGGGCGTGCGCTATCTCGGGCCGATTGACGGGCACGACCTGCCCCTGCTCATCTCCACGCTCGAGTTCGCCAAGACCTGCGATCATCCGATCGTCATTCACATCCTGACGCGCAAAGGCAAAGGCTACGAAGCCGCTTTGAAATCGCCGGAGAAATTCCACGGCCTCGGGCCCTACGACGCAAAAACTGGCGAAACCCCGGCGACCAAACCCGGCACGCCGCCAGCCTATCAGGACGTGTTCGGTCAGACGATGGTCAAGCTCTGCAAAAGCAACAACAACATTGTCGGGATCACCGCCGCCATGCCCAGCGGCACGGGCATGAAACATTTGGAGAAGGCGATGCCAGAACGTTACATTGACGTGGGCATTGCCGAGGAGCACGGGGTTATTTTTGCCGCTGGCATGGCGACGATGGGCTATCACCCGGTGGTCGCCATTTATTCCACGTTCCTCCAGCGCGCATACGACTGCATTCATCACGACGTTTGCCTGCAGGATTTGCCGGTGATTTTCTGCATGGACCGCGCCGGCCTTTCGGCCAACGACGGCCCGACGCATCATGGCTTGTTCGACATCTCGTACCTTCGCTGCCTCCCCAACGTCATCGCGATGGCGCCGAAGGACGAGGATGAATTGCAGGACATGATGTTCACCGCCACGCATCAGAATCATCCCACCTTCATTCGCTACCCCCGCGGGACGGCCGAAGGCGTGCCCATCAAGGATCAACCTCAACTGCTCGAAATCGGAAAAGCGGAGGTGCAGAAGCACTTCGCCAACGATGGAAAACCAAAAATCGCATTGTTTGGCCTAGGCAATATGAACCCCGTTGCGCGCAAAGCCGCGACGCAACTCACGGCTGAGGGTTACGATGTTGCCGTGATCAACCCGCGCTTCACCAAACCGATTGACGCCGGCACGCATGAATTCTTCGGGCGGGCGGCGGACGTGATGGTCACACTGGAAGACCACGCGTTGATGGGCGGATACGGCTCGGCAGTTCTGGAGTGTTTTGGGGACCGAGGCGTCAGCACGCCCGTCGTGCGCATCGGCTGGCCGGATCGTTTCATCGAACATGCCTCGACCCAGGACGAACTCCGTCGCAAATACGGTCTGACCGCGGAGAACGCCGTTGCCCGGGTGAAAGCCCAGTTCAGCGGAGTGCCCGCCAACGCCCGATTGACGGCAACTGCCCAGGCCTCGTGACCTTGGACCACTGGTGATCGGGATGGGCGGAGGGCCTTCTCTAAAACAGCCTCCCTTCCAGCGACGGACAATCCCTGTTGCTGCTGCCTAAGCAATGCTCTAACCTTCCGTTCCTTGATTGAATTTGTGAAAAGCAGTTTGTCCCGCATGAAGAAGCCTGAGACACCCATTCCACCCGCAGAGTTTGCCGAATCCAGCGACACCGTTGGCGACGCGGAAACGCCCGCAATCGCCGAGCCCACTAGCCTTTCACCCGAACAACTTGAGGAGTTGAAGTGCCGCGCGGCGAAAGCGGACGAAAACTGGGAACGCCTGCTCCGCACCACGGCGGACTTTGATAATTTCAAGAAACGCGCCGCCCGCGAACGTCAGGAAGCCATCAAGTTCGCCAACGAGAGTTTGATCCAAAAGCTCGTTCCGGTGCTGGATAATTTTGAGATGGCACTCGCAGCCGCACAGTCGAGTTCCACCGACGGCTCGAAGTCCTTGTCGGAGGGCGTCGCGATGATCCATTCGCAGCTCCGGCAGGCATTGGCCGAATCCGGCCTGGAGGAAATCAGCGCCACCGGGCAGCTGTTTGATCCGAACTTGCACGAAGCGGTGTCCCAACAGGAGTCGAGCGAGGTCGCCGAGGGCCAAGTGCTGCAACAGCTGCGCAAGGGTTACAAACTGCGCGACCGGTTGATCCGCCCGGCCACGGTGATCGTGGCCAAGCGGCCTTCCGAACCCGCCGCTTGAGCCATGGCCAAACGGGATTACTACGAAGTTCTCGGCGTGCCGCGCGAAACCGACGCCGACGAAATCAAGAAGGCCTACCGCAAGCTCGCGGTCAAATATCATCCGGACAAGAATCCCGGCGACAAGGCCGCGGAGGAGAAGTTCAAGGAACTCGGCGAGGCCTACGAAGCCCTGAGTGACCCGCAAAAGCGGGCCGCCTATGATCAATATGGCCACGCGGCTTTTGATCCGCGGGCGCGCGCGGGTCGCGCCAGCGCCGGCGGCTTTCACGATCCGTTCGACATTTTCCGGGAAGTGTTCAGTGGGGGCGGCGGGGGCGGCAGCATCTTTGATGAGTTTTTTGGCGGCGGTCGCGCCGACCCAACGCAACCATCGCGCGGTAACGATCTGCGCTACGATCTGGAGATCTCCTTTGAGGAAGGTGCGATGGGTTGCGAAAAGGAAATTTCGGTTACCAAACCCGAGCGCTGCGACGGTTGCGACGGCTCCGGTAGCGAACCCGGCTCGAAGACCCGCAGCTGCGGCACCTGCAACGGTCGCGGGCAGGTTATCACTTCGCGCGGGATTTTCAGCATCGCGCAGACGTGTCCACAATGCTCGGGCGCCGGTCGCATGATCGAGAAGCCCTGCAAATCGTGTCGGGGCACGGGCCGACGTGACCGCGCGTCCAAAATCACGCTTCGCATTCCGGCGGGAGTGGATACTGGCGCCCGCCTGCGCTCGTCGGGCAATGGCGAGGCCGGCTTGCGCGGTGGGCCCGCCGGCGATCTTTACGTGGTGCTGCACCTCAAGGCCCACGAGATCTTTCAGCGGGACGGCGATGACTTGCTGTGCGAAGTCCCGGTCAGCTTTGTGCAGGCGACTCTCGGCACGGAGATTGAAGTGCCAACCTTGAAGGAGAAAACCACCATCAAGATTCCCGCCGGCACCCAGCCGGGCACCCTGTTTCGGCTGCGCGGCAAAGGCGTGAAGAATTTGCAAGGCTATGGCTACGGTGATATGCACGTGAAGATCAGTGTGGAAGTCCCGACCCACCTCAGCAGCAGCCAGAAAGCGAAGCTGCAGGAGTTTGCCGAGTCGTGCGACGAAAGCGTCCACCCCATCAACAAAGGCTTCTTTGAGAAAGCCAAGAGTCTGTTTCGTTAGCCGCGTAGTGCTCCAAACCGGCGTCTTGCAGTTGCCATGCACCGCTTCTATCTGTCGCCCGAGAAATGTCGCAACTCGACGCTGGAGTTGACTGACGACGAAGCGCATCACGCGCTCCGCGTTTTGCGTATCCATCCCGGCGAGCGTGTCACCGTGCTCGACGGTGCAGGTCAACAGTTGAATTGCGAAGTGCGAACAACCACCAAACGCACGATCACGCTCGACGTGCAGCGCAAAACCTTTTCCCCTCTCCAGACCTGTCAAATCACGCTGCTGCAAGCAGTGCCCAAAGCCAAGGCGATGGATTACATCGTCCAGAAAGCCACTGAACTGGGCGCGGCGCGCGTGGTGCCAATTCTTTCCGAGCGCACCGTTGTCCAGCTCGAAAGCGAGGACGCCGGCGACAAGGCCGAGAAGTGGCAACAGATCGCCATCGAGTCCATCAAACAATGCGGCTCGCCGTGGCTGACGAAGATTGAAACTCCGGTGCCACTGAAGAATTATCTGGCCCGCCGGGAGAAATTCGATCTGCCACTCATCGCGTCGTTACAGGACAGCCGCCGCCATCCGCACGAGTTCATCCAGCAATTTCGCGACGAACACAATTGCCCGCCGGCAACAGCGTGCGTGTGGATCGGTCCGGAAGGAGATTTTTCCCCGGCCGAGATGGACCTCATCAAAGCCGAGGGCGCATTGCCGATTACGCTCGGACGCCTGGTTCTGCGCAGCGACACGGCGGCGATCTACAGTCTGTCAGTTTTGAATTACGAGCTACAAGGTTAAGGCAATCCTGCCCGCGCCACGACGATGCCGTCCCCCCCCGCAGTCCGGCCGGCTGGAGCGTTGTGCAGTTCGCTCCGCAACCGTATTCCGCTGTGGCCGCCACGGCAGCATGATTGAATTGCAGCCCACGGCGACGACCGCCACGTCACCCTGCCGTCAGGCCTCATCCGCAACGCTCAGACTCACAATCGCGAGGGGTGTGTGGCCGCTGAGTAACCCAGATTGAGGAAAGAAGGCAGGCGGGAGGTTTGAAGGATGCAGTTTGTATCTATAGGGATACAATATGTACATGAAACCCAATCTTGATGCGCTGCTCGAAGCGCGACAGGCCCTGCTCGATCAAATGCAATCCGCCGACCGACTCCGCCGCGGGTCGTTGAGCAAACAGTTTTTCAAATCCGACCCAGCCGGTCCTGCCACGCGGGGTCCGTATTACGTCCTCCAATGTTTCTTCCGGGGCAAGAAATGCTCGCAGCGCATTTCCCAGGACCAGGCCGCCCGAGTGCAACAGGATGTGGATAATTTCCGGCATTTCCAGACGATGGCCGATGAATTTGTCTCCTTGAGCGACCAGATCACCCGCCTGCGCGACGAGTCCGCGACAGAAAAAAAACTCCGGCCGCAGGCGGTCAGTCGCGAACAGTTTCAGGAAAGCACGGCCTTCCTCAACATCGTACGGCAAAGCCTGGGCCAGCAAGGGGTCCCTAATTTGGAGGTCGTTGAGTTGGGTTAGGCAAGGCTTTGCAGGTGGTCTTGATTGGGGACGGCGCCGCCTGGATTTGGGAGTTGGCGCGGATCAACTTTCCCATGGCCATTCTCATCCTCGACCTTTACCACGCCCTGGAACGTTTGCATGAACTCTGCACGGGCCTCTACGGCGTGGACAATCCATGGGCGCAGAGGATGGCCCAAACTTGGACCCGGATGCTCAAGGCCGATCAGGTTGGCGAGGTCATCGCCGCCGCACGCCGTCGGCTCAAAGATCTGGAGCTGCCTCCGGACAACGTTCTGGAAAAGCAGATCGCCTATTTTGAGCACCACCAAGACAAGATGCTCTACCAGACCTATCGCCAGCAGGGTTTGTTCTATGGCTCTGGCGTCATTGAAGGGGGCTGCAAATCCGTCATCGGCCAACGCCTCAAAGAGTCTGGCATGTTCTGGACAGAACCCGGAGCCACCAGCGTTCTCGACTTGCGCCTCGCCCTCAAAAGCAACCGCTGGGACGAATGCTGGGACCGCCTCAATAACTCTCAATCCCTCAAAATCAAAATCGCCGCCTGACCTCAGGTTACTCTGCGGTCACGCACCCAATTGTAAATTCACCGATAACTTGGTCACTTTCTACTCTTCCAACTTCCAAGTCTCGCGTACAGGGAAATTGCGCACCCATTCGGCGGGTGTGCGCAAAAAGAACC
>JANOHH010000568.1:0-5211 GCA_031406395.1 Verrucomicrobiota bacterium
CATGAACATCCCAGCATAGGTCTGAGAACACGGATGCACTTCCTCCGACGGTGTGCTGCCGATGATGTAAACATTTTTGTCGGCGTCAAATTTGCGGACGCGGAAAGTTTCCTGACCCTGCCGGATAAAAATGGCATAGCCGCGTTTGAGCATGTCGGTGATTGTCTCTTTGGCCTTTTGCACTTCATCCGGCTTATCCGGATTAAAACTCAGTTCAAAATCGCCAAAGCCAGTGTTGAGTACATCAATCCCGGGCTGAATCTGTTCGGATGTTTGCATAATGATTCTTTGAATGGTTAGCACTCCACCCGCCTCCTGGGCGGGGCAATAACTCGATAAGCTGACTTGCGCTGGGCGCGTTCATGGCGTTCCAATAATGGCGACGGGCGGCGGCACGTAAACCGGCCTGCCATTGGTGTCATCAAAACCCGTTGGTTAGCTTGGTTCCGCAGCCGCCGTGCAAGTCACTGGTGAGAACCCGCGGCCTTACCGCCGCGCGTTCATCCCGCTCAGGAGATTGCTCCACTTGCTTCTTTGACGCTGCGGGCCGTCCGCCCGTCACCAACACCGTAGCAACCAAAGGAACAGTATGAGTCCGCACTACAAAGGCAAAAAGAAAATCCCGTCCGTTTCCAAAACCACCCCCAGCCTGCCCGTGCTCCATCCGCACGCCGCGGGCATTGACATCGGTGCTCGCGAAATCTACGTCGCCGTGCCGCCGGGCAGCGATCCCCGTCCGGTGCGCGCTTTCGCCACCTTCACCGACGACCTGCATGCGTTGCGCGACTGGCTCAAGGCCTGTGGCGTCACCTCCGTTGCCATGGAATCCACCGGCGTCTATGGGATTCCGCTCTTCCAAATCCTGGAAGCCGCCGGGATCGAGGTCTGCCTGGTCAACGCGCGCCACTGCAAAAATCTGCCCGGGCGCAAGACCGACGTGCAGGATTGCCAGTGGCTCCAATATCTCCACTCCGTCGGCTTATTGCGCGGCAGCTTCCGCCCGCCAGAAACCGTCTGCGCCGTGCGCTCGCTCCTGCGCCATCGCGACGGGCTGGTGCGCGCCGCCGCCACCTGTGTCCACCGCCTCCACAAGGCGCTCACCCAAATGAATATTCAACTCCAACACGTCATCGCCGATGTGACGGGCGTCACCGGTCTGGCCATTCTGGAGGCCATCCTCGCCGGGGAACGCGACCCGGTCACGCTGGCCAAGCTCAAGGACGGACGCCTTCGCGCCAGCACCGACACGATCGCCAAGAGCCTGCGGGGCGATTGGCGGGCGGAACATCTGTTCACGCTCCGGCAAACGCTGGGCACCTGGAACCATTATCAGGGGCAAATCACCGCCTGCGACGCGGAGACCGCGCAGCTGCTCCAAGGCTTTGCCGCCAAGGTGGACGTCGCGGCGCATCCGCTGCCCGCGCGCACCAGCACGCATAAATCGCCGCAGAAGAACGAGCCGCGTTTCGCGGCCCGGCAGGAACTCTACCGCACCTGCGGCGTGGACCTGACGCAGGTGCCCGGCATTCAGAGTGGCACGGCGCTCGTGCTGCTGGCCGAACTGGGGCCGGACTTTGCGGAACGCTTCCCCACCGCCAAACATTTTGGCTCGTGGCTGGGGCTCTGCCCGGACAACCGGATCACGGGCGGGAAGATCATGAGTTCGGCCACGCGGGACGTGAAAAGCCGGGCCGCCACGGCGTTGCGCCTGGCCGCCCAGTGCCTGAACAAAGCGCAGAACTATTTTGGCGACCTCTACCGGCGCTGGAAGGCGCGCTTGGGCACGCCCAAAGCGATTACGGCCATGGCCCACAAGTTGGCGCGCATCCTCTGGCATCTCTTCAAATATCGGGAAGCCTTCAACCCGGAAGTGTTCCGGCAAGCGGAGGAAAAAATGCAACGCAAGAAACTCGCCCGCCTCCACAACACCGCTGCCTCCCTCGGCCTTAAACTCGTCCCCGCCCAATGACTTACCCCATCAGCTTATCAGGAGGGTGTAGCGGTCGCTGGTTGCCGAATCCTGCCGGAGTTGTGTCGGATTGTTTGTGGCCGACAATTCTTCTGGCAGTTCTTCTGTCGATCGGAGGTTTTTCGCACCTTCCCGGAGAAGCTGTCGTTGAACGCCAACGACTTGAGTAATGGCTCCAGAGGAAGGGCTCGAACCTTCAACATCGCGGTTAACAGCCGCGCGCTCTACCATTGAGCTACTCTGGAACACCAAGACCGGGCGCCAATGAGCGCAAACGGATGTTCACTCTACAAACCGTTACCCCAACCGTCAAACGCTTTTAGCCTGCCTTGGGCTTGTTCTTTCCGCGCGGCTGGCAAACCGGACAGTAAAACGTGCTCCGGGCCGCCTGAACAATGCGCCGAATCGCTGTCTGACAGCGTAAACAGGGCAAACCCTTTCGGTCGTAAACCCGCAGACGTTCCGCATAATAATCAGCCACGCCGGCCGCACGCCCAAAATAAAACAAACCGTCGCTGCCCCGTTTCTCACCGTGATGCAAGGGAATGGTGCTACCAAACCGAATTGCCTCAGCGAGGATTTCACGGATTGTGCGCCGGAGGGTTTTCACTTGCGCGAGGCTCAGTTTGCAGGCCGCGAGCTGGGGCGCGATGCGGGCACGGAACAAGGCCTCACTGGCGTAGATGTTTCCTACGCCCCCGATCAGGGATTGATCGAGCAGTTTCACTTTGATGGCCTGCCGCGATCGCGTGAGGGCCGCGCCGAATGCCGCGGGTGTGAAATCATCGCTCAGTGGCTCCGGCCCCATGCGCGACAAAGCCCGTGTATCGAGAGTGAACCGACCAAAATAACGCGCGTCTTCGTAGACAAAGCGCTCCCGACCCAGATCAAGAACCACCGCCGCGTGTTTGGGCAACGGCGCGCGACGCGGGGAGAGATACATCCGACCCGTCATGCCCAGATGGCCGATGAGCGTCACTGGGGCGCGCCGTCCTGGCTGACCCAATTCAAAGACCAGATACTTTCCGCGCCGGGACAATCCGGTGAACGTGGCACCGCGCAGCGCGCGTTGGAGTTGGCCCGGTGAAGTTGGCGCCAACACCCGCGCCCGGCGCACCGCCACCGCCCGAATCGTCCGGCCGCACACCAACGGCCGCAAGTGACGCACGAGGACTTCGACTTCGGGCAGTTCCGGCATCGATCAGCCGGTTACCGCCGTGCCAACCGCGGCGCCCAGCACCACGCGCCGAAGGTTGTGCGGTTTGAACAGGTCGAACACGATGATCGGCATTTTGTTGTCCATGCACAGCGAGAACGCCGTGGAGTCCATCACCTTGAGTTGCTTCTGCAGCGCGGTGAGATAGGAAATTTGCGTGAACCGTTTGGCCTTGGGATTTTTCTTCGGATCGCTGTCGTAGATCCCGTCCACCTTTGTCGCTTTCAAAATTACTTCCGCCCCGATCTCCGTCGCACGCAAAGCCGCCGCCGTGTCGGTCGAAAAGTAGGGATTCCCCGTGCCGCCGCCAAAAATCACGACGCGGCCTTTTTCCAGATGCCGCACCGCCCGGCGGCGGATGAAAGTCTCGGCCACTTGGGCCATCGTGATGGCGGTTTGCACCCGGGTGGCGACGCCGAGTTTTTCCAGCGCGTCCTGCAGGGCAAGCGAGTTAATGATGGTGGCCAGCATGCCCATGTAGTCACCGGTGGCGCGCTCAATTCCTTTCTCGCTGCCGGCCAGGCCGCGGAAGATGTTGCCGCCCCCAAGCACGATGACCACCTGCACGCCAAGATCGCGAACTTCCCGGATTTGCTCGGCCATACTCTGCACCGCGGCGGGGTTGATCCCGATGCCGCCTTCGCCCCCGAGGGCTTCCCCGCTGAGCTTGAGCAAAATTCGGCGATACTTCGGGCGGTTGGTCTTTTTCATGATTGGAAGGGGATGAATGTCATCGGCGGCCTGCGTTTTAGCAGTCCGCGCCGCAAGCGTCAAATCAAAGGACGTTGCGACGGCCGTCGCCTGGACATATTCTGACGCCATGCGAAGACTTGAACCGCCGGATGTTCATCACTTTCAAGCGGCCCAGGGCTGGCTTGGACTTGGATCGCGGGCCGACGCGTGGGCGGAATTGGACGCGATTTCGCCCCCGAATCAGCGGCATCCCGCGGTGCTGGACTTGCGCTGGACGATGCACATCGAGGCGCGAGAATGGGATGCAGCGCTGAAGGTCGCCGGCGATATGTTGGCGCACGCCCCGGGCCGGGCGGATAGCTGGCTGCACCACGCTTATGCCTTGCGCCGCGCCACCCACGGCGGGCTGACTCAGGCCCGCGCGGCGCTCGAACCCGCCGCGGAGAAATTTCCGAAGGAGCCCGTCATTCCCTACAACCTTTCGTGCTACGCGTGTCAGTTGCAGCAGTTGGATGAGGCGCGGGCGTGGTTTCAAAAAGCGGTGCAGGCCGGCAAAAAGTCCGAACTCAAACGCATGGCGCTGGCCGACCCCGACCTTGAGGCGTTGTGGGAGGAAATCCGGCAGCTTTGATTTTGGCCGCGCCGTCAGACAGCCGCCGCGGCCGCAATTCTTTTTATCGCCAACCGCCCCGTTTCTTTCCAAACTTTCCACGCGATGACGATCACGCTTTTCATTCCGTGCTTTGTGGACCTGATGTATCCGCAGGTCGGCATCAGCATGGTGCGCATCTTCGAAAAGCTCGGGCACAAGGTGATTTGCCCGGAAGCTCCGGCGTGCTGCGGTCAGCCGGCGTTCAACACCGGTTATTGGGATGAAAGTCGCGCCGTCGCCGGCAAGGTAATCGAAGCGGTCAAGGACGCCGAGGCGGTCGTGATTGCCAGCGGTTCGTGCGGCGCGATGATGAGCGTCTTTTACCCGCAACTCTTTGCCGGCACTCCATACGAGACCGCCGCCAAAACAGTCGCGGCCAAGTGCTACGAATTTTCCAGCTTCCTCGTCAACAAACTGGGCGTCACCGACCTTGGCGCCAAGTTTCCGCACCGGGTCACTTTCCACGACGGCTGCCATGGTTTGCGGGAGTTGAACAACAAACGGCCGCCGCGGGAACTGCTCGCCAAGGTGCGCGGGCTGGAACTCGTCGAGATGGGCGCGGCGGAAACCTGTTGCGGTTTCGGCGGGACGTTCGCGGCGAAATTTCCCGCGATCTCCACCGCGATGAGTGACGTGAAGTGCACAAGTGCCCTCGAAACCAGGGCGGATTACATCGTCTCG
>JANOHH010000387.1:0-4969 GCA_031406395.1 Verrucomicrobiota bacterium
AGATGGCGGATGCGATGCTCGGTCATCAACCGCAAACATTCGTCCACCGTATGATCCGGACTCACGGATACCACCTGACCGGAGAGGATGTCCCGCACCGGCGTGTCCTTGGAGGATCGGCCTTTCAATACAATCTTACGCGTGTAATCGCGCTCCGAAAGCACGCCGAGGAGCCGCCCCTCTTTGGTCACCAGCAGCGCGCCAACATTCTTGTCGGCCATCATCTGGATGGCTTCGAGCACGGTGGACTCCGGCGTCACGCTCCAGACGTTGCTGCCTTTATGCGTTAAGATTTCACGAATGGAAATGGCGTGGCTCATGAGCGGACTCCTGATAGGGATGGGGGCGACGATTGTGGATCCATCTGCTCCAGCCGACCAACGTGCGCCCAGCAACCCGTACGGAGCGTCGGATAACCGCCGCATCGGTTGGAGGCATTAAACGATGGCTGTGACATGTCGGCAGCCTAACACAAAGACCGCTACCTGCACACAACAATTATTCGTGGCTGGCCATTCGTTCCGAGGCTGGCGCAAAGCAACCAGCGCGAACCAAATTTTGCCACTGCGAAAAAGGCCATCCCCGCTGAATCGGTTTACGATGCGATGCCCCGGCCAAGCTGCATTGCCGCGCGACAGATGCGGAGTTGGCCATACGAATACCGTCCGCCCAGCTTTTCGAAGACCGAACTCAACCCCGCCCCGTGATGCCCGGCCAACGCGGCGGCAATTTCCTGCTGCGCTTTTGGCTCGATCAACCGGTTCAGGTCCACCGCCTCACCGGCGAGGATCCCTTCCTCGAAATGGCTTAAAACGGTTCCGTCTTTCAGCCCGCGAAGCTGCCCAATCTCCCGGACGGTTTTTCCTTGCCGGAAAAAATGCAGCGTCTCGCGCACGGTGTCGGTGAGCTTGGAACGCATAGGCGCGGCGGGCTCGCTGAAAGAATCATCCGCGAACATCTGCCGCGGGTTGCCCTGCAAGTGGGCCTCAATGGTACGGAGAAAAACCGTCCCAAATTCGCGCTGTTTCTTCTCACCCACCCCGCTGATGCGGGCAAACTCCCGGTCGCTCGCGGGATAGAACCGCGCCATCTGTCGGAGCGCAACGTCGGAAAAGATAATGTAGGAGGGCACGCCGCGTTCATCGGCGAGTTGTTTGCGCAGTTGGCGCAAAGCCTCGAACAGCGCCTCGTCGCAGGCGATTTCGCCCGCGCGGTGTTTGGCGGGTTCCGGCGCGGTCACGGGTTTGGTGAGCGTAATTTTCTGGCGTGCCTTGAGCGCAACGCGGCCTTCATCGGTGAGCTCGATAATGTTAAACTTGTCGGGGTTCTGAAACAAGAAGCCCAGCCGCACGAGTTCGCGCCCCACGGCGGCCCATTCCGCGCGATCGTGTTCCTTGCCGATGCCATAGGTGGAAAGCGCTTCGTGGCCGAACTTGCGCACCTTTTCCGTGTCCGCACCGCACAAGACTTCCACCACGTGTTGGACGCCCACGCCAAAGCCACTCTTTTCCCGGATGCGATAGACACACGAAAGAAACTTCTGCGCCGCGACCGTACCATCCCAGGTCTGGCGCGGCGCAAGGCAGTTGTCGCAGCCGCCGCAGTTGGTAGCCCCGGTCTCTGACTCGGCTCGATCCTGATCGGTGTCCGAACGCGCCGGGTCGGAGACCGGCGCTCCATATTTCTCACCGAAATACCCCAACAAAAATTCCCGCCGGCAAGTCGCCACCTCGGCGTAATGCACGATCTGCTCCAACTGGGCGCGGGCGATTTCGCGCTCTTTGGGATCCGGCTTCTCGTCAATGAAACGGCCATACTTCACGCGGTCGCCGGGACTGAACAGCAGCAGGCAGTCGCTCGGCAACCCGTCCCGACCGGCCCGGCCCGTTTCCTGGTAGTAGCCTTCGATGTTTTTCGGCAGATCGTAATGAATGACGAAGCGCACGTTGGGTTTGTTGATGCCCATGCCGAAGGCGATGGTCGCACAGACCACGCGCACTTCATCCCGCAGAAACGCATCTTGATTTTGCGAACGTGTGGCTGGATCCAGCCCGGCGTGATAAGGCGCGGCGGGGATGCCATCCGCGGATAGTTTGCTTGCGATACTTTCCGTCGTCTTGCGTGCCTGACAATAAATGATGCCGCTCTCCCGTCCACGGGCGCGGATAAAGTCCAGGATCTGTTCATACGATCCCGCCTTGGCCGAGACGCGATAGGTCAGATTCGGGCGGTTGAAACTCGCGACGTAGCAACGCGGGTTGCGCAGTTGAAGTTGCTTTTCAATGTCACCGCGCACGCGCTCCGTTGCCGTGGCGGTGAGGGCCATCATCGGCACCGTTGGAAATTTCCCACGCAAACCCGCAATCTGCCGGTACTCCGGACGGAAATCGTGACCCCACTCGCTGATGCAATGCGCCTCATCAATCGCGAATAAGTTCACATTCCACTGCTGCAAGTCCTCCACAAAGCCGGACAACATCAACCGCTCTGGCGCGACGTAGAGCAGCCGAAACTCCCCGTTGTGCAGTCCGCGGAGGCGCGGGCGCGACTCACCCGCCGCCAGCGATGAATTCAGAAACGTTGCCGCCACTCCCGCGGCCTGGAGGGCGTCCACTTGATCTTTCATCAAAGCAATGAGCGGCGAAACGACAACGGTGAGTCCAGGTCGCACGAGCGCCGGGAGTTGAAAACACAGCGACTTGCCGCCGCCTGTGGGCAAAACGGCGAACACGTCCTTACCTGCGAGCGCGTCGAGCATGATCTCCTCCTGCAACGGACGGAATGAACTGAAGCCGAAGTATTGCTTCAGCAGCGGGCGAAGTTGATCGGCGGGAACGGTCACGGCAGGAATTTGGCGAAATTAGCGATCGATTGAAATGCGAAATCGCGTCGCCCGATTCAGACACCCCCAAACCGCCGATGCCGCTTCGCGTATTCTTCCAACGCGGCGTACAACTGCGGCTTGCGAAAGTCGGGCCAGAGTGTGGGCGTAATGACGAACTCGGCGTAGGAAATCTGCCAGAGCAGGAAATTGCTCACGCGCATCTCGCCGCTGGTGCGGATCAACAAATCCGGGTCGGGCAGATGTCGCGTCCACAAATGCTGGGACACGGTTTGCTCGGTGATGTCCGACGGCTCCAACTGCCCGCGCCGGACTTTTTCCGCGATGCCGCGCACGGCTTCGACGATTTCATTGCGCCCGCCGTAGCTCAACGCCAGCACCAGCGTCAGCCCGTTGTTCTTCGCGAGCGTGGCGATGGATTTCTTGAGCTGCTCCTGCACATTTTCCGGCAGGCGATAGATCTGGCCGATGGCATCGAGGCGGACGTTGTTCTTGTTCAGGTCGGGCGTCTCGGACTTGAGATAGTGGATGAGATACTTCATCAACGCATCCACCTCGTCCTTGGGGCGATTCCAGTTTTCGGCCGAGAACGCGTAGAGCGTGAGATACTTGATGCCGAGATCGCCCGCCGAGCGGATGACTACGCGGGCCGACTCCGCGCCCTGGCGGTGTCCCTCAATGCGCGGCAAATGACGCTGTTTGGCCCACCGCCCGTTGCCGTCCATAATGATTGCTACATGCTGGGGCAGTTGACCTTTGGCCTCGGAACTCAAGGAAGATGTCGCGGCACTCATGGAGCGATGCGGTGTCGATTGGAGGTCGAAAGTTGAAAGTTGAAAAACGTGGCCCACGCCAACGGGACAATCCTGGAACTTTCAACCTTCAACTTGGAACTCATACAAAGATAGTCTGATCCCGGGCCGGGCCAACGGAAGCAATGAACAACTTGGCTTCCGTCAATTCGGCAATCGCCTTCAGATAGGCGCGGGCCTTGGGCGGCAGTTGCTTCCACGTCTTCGCTTTGTGGGTCGGCGTGAGCCAGCCTTCAAACTCCGCATACACCGGTTCGCACGCGGCCAGCACTTCCGCGTCGTTCGGCATGTAATCGTAACGCTTCTTCCCATGCCGGTATGCCACACAGACCTTGATGGTTGCTACCGTATCCAGCCCGTCCAGGTTGGTGACCGCCAGATCGTCAATGCCGTTTACCATCGTCGCATGACGCGTGGCCACGGAATCGAACCAGCCGCAGCGCCGCGCGCGGCCGGTCGTGGCGCCAAACTCGCGCCCCATGCCGTGCAGCAGGTCGGAAATCTCCTGATTCTCCGTCGGCAACGGCCCTTCGCCCACGCGGGTCGTATACGCCTTCAGCACCCCCACCACGCGATCCATCCGATGCGGCGGCACGCCCGATCCGGTACACGCGCCGCCCGCCGTCGTGTTCGATGAGGTGACGAACGGGTAGGTGCCGTGATCAATATCCAGGAAGGTTCCCTGCGCGCCTTCGAACAAAATGTCCTCGCCCCGCCGCATCGCTTTGTGCAGCAAGACAACGGTGTTCTCCACGAACGGCTTCAAAAACCTTCCGGCTTTATTGTAGTCCGCCAACACCTGCTTAAACGACACGGGTTGGGCTCCGAGCGCTTTAAGCACGCTGTTGCTTTCCTTGATGCGCACCGCAAGCTTTGCCTCCAACCGCGCCGGATCGATCAAGTCACCCATGCGCAGGCCGACGCGCGCGACCTTGTCGCCGTAGGCCGGGCCGATGCCGCGCTTGGTCGTGCCGATCTTGTTCTTGCCCTTCAAAATCTCCCGCTGCGCGTCCAGCTCCCGGTGATACGGGAAGACCAGGTGCGCCGTCTCGCTCAACACCAGGTTTTTCGTCACCTTGATCCCCAGCTTCTCCAGCCCGCGAATCTCCGTCACCAGGCCCACCGGGTCCACCACCACGCCGTTGCCGATCACGCACACCTTGCCCCGGCGCAGGATGCCCGACGGGATGAGATGCAGCACATACTTCTTCGGCCCGAGGAACACCGTGTGCCCGGCGTTGTTGCCGCCCTGCGTGCGCACCACCACGTCCGCGCGCCCCGTGAGCACGTCGATGATTTTGCCTTTGCCTTCGTC
>JANOHH010000402.1:0-8857 GCA_031406395.1 Verrucomicrobiota bacterium
CTTCAATATTTATCCCCGTGAAGTCGAGGAGGTTTTGTTCGAGTGCCCGAAGATCCAGGAAGCCGCGGTGATCGGCGTGCCGGACGAATACCGGGGTGAAACGGTCAAGGCGTTCGTGGTCCTGAAGGTGGGCGTCACAGCCACCGCCGACGAGATCATCGCCTTTTGTCGCGAGCGCATGGCTGGTTACAAGGTGCCCCGCCTGATTGTGTTTCGCGACTCGCTACCCAAGTCCGGCGTCGGGAAATATCTGCGCCGCGAGTTGCGGAAATTGTAAAACCAAATGATTGGAGCGCCGGTCTCTGAGCCGACGCGTTGGAATCAGCGGCGGGACCGCGCCGGGCCAAAGGACGGCGATGCGGTTCATTGATGAAATCAACCAGAGGATCAACATGAAAACCAAACCGCGAACCGGACTTCGCAACCTGCTCAACTTTCAACCGCGGCACTGGCCAGTATGGCTGGCCTGGGGTTGCTTTTTTCTGGGCGTCGTCGTCAACGCTCAGGCCGACATCACCATCGCCAATAAAGCCCAGAGTCAATACCGCATCGTCGTCTCGGTCAGAGCGATCCCCGCTGAGCGCCATGCCGCCGAGGAATTGCAGCGCTATTTGGAAAGGATGAGCGGCGCAAAACTCCCCATCGTGACCGATGCTGAAAAACCGACGGCTCGCGAAATCCTTTTGGGCGATAACGCGCACCTCGCGAAGCTGGGCCTGAACGTTGATTTCACCAAACTCGGCCCTGACGGATTCGTGCTGCGCGTGGACGGCAATCGCTTGATCATCGCCGGAGGCCGGCCGCGCGGCACACTGAATGGCGTCTATACACTGCTGGAGGAAAAACTCGGCGTGCGCTGGTTTACGCCGGAACTCGAAACCGTTCCCAAGCCTGACCACGTCAAGCTGACGAACCTGAACGAGACGAAGATTCCCGCGCTGGAGAATCGCGATGTCTTTTGGAGTGAAGTGATGCACAACGCGGATTTCGCCGCGCGTCATCGCGTCAACGGGCAGCATTACGGCTTGACCGCAAAGCAGGGTGGTGCTTTCACAGTCTATCATCCGTTTGTCCACAGCTTCGATGGGTTGGTGCCGCCGGAACTTTACCCGGAGCACCCGGAGTATTTCCCGCTCATTGATGGCAAACGGAAAAGCGGTTACGTCCAGCGCTGTCTTTCCAACCCGGACGTGTTGAAGATTGCCATCGCGCGCGTGCGGCAGTGGATCAAGGAACACCCGGAAGCCACGATCATCAGCGTCTCCCAAAATGACACCATCAACAACTGCCAGTGCGAACCGTGCAAGGCGATTGATGACGCGGAGGGCAGTCCGGCGGGTTCGCTGCTCAAATTTGTCAACGCCGTGGCCGAGGCGATTGAAACGGATCATCCGAAAGTCCGGATTGATACGCTGGCCTATCAATACACGCGCAAGCCGCCCAAGACCATCCGCCCGCACCGGAATGTTATCGTACGGCTCTGCTCGATCGAGTGTTGCTTCGCTCACCCGCTCGAGACGTGTCCGGACGAGAAAAACCGCCGTTTCCGCGACGACATCGTGGCCTGGGGGCCGATCGCGCCGCAGCTTTACGTGTGGGACTACACCACCGACTTCGGCCACTACCAGCAGCCGTTTCCGAACTTCGATGCCCTGCAATCCAACGTCCGCTTCTTCGTGAAGCACAATGTCAAAAGCCTGTTCGAGCAGGGCAATTATTCCGGCGGCGGGGGCGGCGAGATGGAACCGCTCCGGGCCTACGTCCTGGCGAAGCTGCTCTGGAATCCCGATACCGACGTGCAAAAGCACATCAACGAATTCGTGAATGCTTACTTTGGCAAGGCCGCGCCGAAGATTATCGCCTACCTTGACACCATTCATCGTCCCGTGCGCGAACAGGGCAAGCACATCCACATCTTCGACAAGCCGACCTCGGCTTACCTGAGCGAAGAAGTAATGAACGCGGGCGAGAAAATCCTCGATGAGGCTGAACAGCAGGCGGAGAACGACGCCGTTCGTTTCCGCGTGCAGGTGGCGCGTCTGCCGGTGTGGTATGTGAAGATCGCGACCAACCGGGTAACCAGCGACGCCAAAGCCGAATTGGTCAAGCGCTTCCTTGCCATCGCCCGCAAGGCCGGCATCTCAAACATCAGTGAGGGGACGTCTCTCAATGATTGGGCGAAGAAACTCGGCGTCGAGTGATTTAGCGAGTTAATGATAGCCTTGGCTTCCAAAATCTGGCTGCCTCCTGAATTTATGAAGCGCATGGCAAACCCGATGGACAGCCCGTATCGGAATGCGCTTGTCACCACAGCGGTGGGGGTCTTCGCGCTGCTGGCAGTGGCGGAATTTTTCGGCCCGGCTCGCGCGGGGACGCTTTACTGGGACACCGATAGCTCGACCGGGGGCAACAATGCAGCCACTGGCGCGAACCTGGGCGGCACAGGCATCTGGAGTTCCTCAGATACCAACTGGTGGAATACCAGCGTCGGCACGCCGCAAGTTTGGATCGACGGCAGCGACGCGGTGTTCTGGGGAACTGCAGACGCCGTCAGCGTTTCGACCGTCTCGGCCAACAGCCTCGCATTCAAGTCAACCGGTTACTCGGTTGATGCCGGCACACTGACGATGGTCGGCGCAGCGTCGTTCACCGTGGACACCGGCGTCGTCGCGACCATCAGTTCAACCCTCGCCGGCACCAACACGATGTGGAAGCTCGGCCCGGGCACGCTCATTTTAGCCAACGCAGCCAACCTCAACACAGCCACCACGAATGGCGGCGGATGGCGCATCGAGGGTGGCGGCAAGCTCCGCCTCACCGCCGATGGCTGCTTGGGCGCCGCGCTCCCCGACGAGGCTCGCAACACCGTCACCGGCATCCAGTTCAACCAGTCCACCGTCCAAGCGGACACAACTTTCACGGTCAGCCAGAATCGCCGGACTAAGATCAACACCAACGCTTCGACCAACCGCGGCGACGCCATCATCAACGTCAACGCCAACGCGCTCAGATGGTATGGCTCCATTCAGGGCGGCGCCGGCTCGCTCCGCGTCATCAGCACCGGCCAGAACGGCGGAATGCTCGTCCTCGGCACCGACAAGATCGCGAGCGTCAATCCTTGGGGCAGCGCCCTGCCCGCCGGCGCCATTAATCTTACCATTCAAGACGGAGTCGTCGTCCAGACCTCCGGCCAAGTCACGCCCACCGGCGGCGAGCTTGGCAGCGAAACCGGGGCCGGCGGAGCAGTGCTCGCAATCAAACTCGACAACGGCCAGATCCGAGCTGAGTCCGGTGGATATACTTTCCAGCGCAACCTCATCCTCGGCCCCGGCGGAGGCAGCCTCGACGCCGGCGCTTGGATCCAAACCTTCCTCGGCACCATCTCCGGCCCCGGCAAACTGACCAAGTGGGGGAGCGGAACTCTCGTCCTGGACAACACCAGCGCCACTTGGGCCGGCGGCACCGAAGTTCGCGAGGGCACCCTCGTTCTGGGCCGGGGCGGCTCCAACGGTCTGCTTCCCGGAGGTCTTGGCAGTCCGTCCTCGGTCGTCATTAGTGCCGGCGCCACGTTCAAATTCAACCGCGGCTCCAACAAATCCTTTTTTGATATTTTTTCCGGCGCGGGCGGGATCACGGTTGCCAATACGCCGACAGCGAAGGTCAGGCTCGTTTCCAACAACACATTTACCGGTCCGACCACCATCACCTCCGGCGTTCTGATGATCGGTCAGGGAAATCCCGGCGAGCCGGGCTCGATCACCAGCGACGTCGTGAACAACAGCGGAACACTGGCATTTAATCGGGTCGAGAACCTGATGTACGCCGGCGCGATCAGCGGAACCGGGACAGTGGAAAAGCAAGCGGCTGGGACGCTGACGTTGACGGGCACGAACAGTTACACCGGCGGCACAACCGTTAGTGAGGGCACCCTGCTTGTCGCCGGCGTGCTTGGCGCTACGTCCGTTACCGTGACTAACGCCACCCTCGGTGGCAATGGTCTCATCCAGGGGCCGGTCACCATCCAAACTGGCGGTCGCCTCGCTCCCGGAACCTCCATCGGCACTTTGACCATCAGCAACTCCTTGAGCCTCGCCGGCAACACCATCATGGAACTGAACACCACGGCGGGCACGAACGATTCCGTTCGCGGCCTCAGTAACGTCACCTACGGCGGCCGGCTCACTCTTATGTTCTCAGCCGAGAGCGTTACCGCATCGAACGCCTTCAAGCTTTTTGGCGCGAGCAGTTACAGCGGCGTGTTTACAGCACTTATCCCCACCAGCCCTGGGCCGGGCCTGGCTTGGAATACCAACACCCTCACCACGGACGGAACGCTCCGGGTTTCCTCAGTCGTCAGCACCGCCCCGGTCACGATCACCAACTCTGTCTCGGGAAACCTCCTCACGCACTCCTGGCCCGCCGACCACATCGGTTGGCGGCTCCAGGTTCAGACCAATCCCATTTCAATCGGTCTGGGCCTCAATTGGCTCGACGTGCCCAACTCCACGAACGTCAGCCAGATGACCTTCACCCTCGATCCGGCTGCCGGCAGCGTCTTCTATCGTCTGCGCTATCCTTGAACCGTAGCGCCGATTTCCGATCCAGCGTGTTGGTAACCAAAGCCGGGCAACATACCGGGTCGGAGACGGCGCTGTCGGGTTCATAGCTCCGATGCGCCCGCAACGATGGCAGTCGAAACTTTCCGTGACGTCAGCGGGAATGGAGTTGCAAAAATGCCACCGCGTGTTCAGCCTTAAAGCCGCCGGAGCGATCTTGCGTTCGACTTTTTTTGGTCCTGCCGGGCGGCAGGAATGCGCAAGCCGTCGGGTTCATTCCTGAATCTTTCGGGAGGATTGGAGTCCCGCGACGCCAAGCGCGTCGAAACGCAGACGCGCGTTGGCTGCGCCAAAGGGTCAGTTAAGAATATGCTAACAATACGCAAAGCCGCCGTCATCGGCGCGGGCAACATGGGCGCGCAAATCGCCGCCCACCTGGCCAACGTGGGAATTCCATCGCTCCTGATGGACATCGTGCCGACCGAACTGTTGCCGGAAGAACAGAAGCGCGGGCTGACGCTGCAATCCCCGGAGGTCCGGAATCGCGTCACCAAGACCCTCTTTGATCGCGCGAAGAAACTGTCCCCCGCGCCACTGTTCGTGCCTGAGGCCGCGAGCCTCGTTCGCATCGGCAACGTGGAGGACAACATGGCCGAGATCCAAGACGCGGACTGGATCATCGAGGCGATTCTGGAGCGGATGGATTTGAAGCTGGCCATCCACGCCAAGATCGCCGCGAACGCCCGGCCGGACTCTTTGGTCACAACGAATACCTCCGGCCTGTCCATCGCCGGCATGACCAAGGGGTTGCCACTCGAATATCGCCGCCGGTTCTTCGGCACGCACTTCTTCAACCCGCCGCGTTACATGCGGCTGCTCGAGCTCATCCCGACGCCGGACACCGATCCCGCTCTGCTCAAGGCGTTCGGCGAGTTCGGCGAAGCGGTTCTCGGTAAGGGCATCGTCCTCGCCAAGGATACACCGGGCTTTGTGGCCAATCGCATCGGTTGCTTCGACATGCAACAGGTGGCCTTGCTCATGATCGAGCAAGGCTTGGGCATTGATGAAGTGGACGCCATCACCGGCCCGGCCATCGGGCGACCGAAGAGCGCTTCCTTCCGGTTGGGCGACATCGTGGGCGTGGATTTGATGGCGCAAATGGGCCGCAACCTGCGCGAGCTTCTCCAGCACGATCCGCAAATCGCGGTCTTTCGCCAGGTGGATTTCATCGAGGACATGGTCAAACGCGGTTGGTGGGGTGAGAAGAAAAGCCAGGGCTTTTATCAGCGGGTGAAGACGGACAAAGGTCGCCAGATTCTCACGCTGGATTACAAGACGATGGAGTATCGCCCGCAGCAGAAGCCGCAGTTCGCTTCGCTGGAGGCCGTAAGCAAGATATCCAGCCGGGCGGAACGGATTCGCACGCTCTGCGCCGCCTCCGACAAGGCCGGCGTCTTCGCGTGGAAACATCTCAGTTCGGTGCTTTGCTACGCCGCCGACCGGCTGGCGGAAATTGCTGACGATGTTGTCACGGTGGATAACGCGATGAAGTGGGGTTACAACTGGGAGCTTGGGCCCTTTGAGATGTGGGATGCGCTCGGCGTCCGGGAGACGGCTGAACGCCTCAAGCAGGAAGGGCGAGCGGTGCCTGGGGTCGTGCGCGATCTGCTCGCGGCTGGCAAAACATCATTCTATGAAGAACGCGACAGCCAGCGGTTTCTGTTCAAAGTGGGCCAGCGCGACTACATCGCGGAGGCCACGGCGCCGAAGGCCATCAACCTTGCGCGGCTGCACAAAGCCAACAAAGTCGTGCGCAGCAATCCGGGCGCGAGCCTGATTGACCTAGGTGATGGCGTTGCCTGTTTGGAATTCCACACGAAGATGAACGTGATCGGCAGTGATCAGTTGGGCATGTTGAAACAATCACTGGAGGAGGTGAGCAAGAATTTCTTGGGCCTCGTCATTGGCAATCAAGGTCCGCATTTTTCCGCCGGCGCGAACCTCATGCTCTTGACGACCCAGATTCAGAACCAGGATTGGGACGAGGTTGACCTGAGCATTCGCACGTTCCAAAAAGCCACCAGCTCATTGCGGCAGTTCGAAAAACCTGTGGTTGCTGCGTGCCAAGGCTACACCCTCGGCGGCGGCTGCGAAGTGACACTGGGCTGCGATCATATCGTGATCGCGGCAGAAACGTACATGGGCCTGCCGGAAGTCGGCGTAGGCCTGATTCCCGGAGCGCACGGGTCGAAGGAAATGTTGATCCGGTGCACCGAGCAGGTTATTCGCAATGACGAGGCGGATTATTTTCCCGGTGTCCGGCACGCGTGGGAAACGTTGGGTATGGCCAAGGTTTCTACCAGCGCGGCCGAAGCCGCCAAAATGCGTTTCCTGCGGAGCGGCGAAACCACCCTCGTATTGAACCGCGACTGGATCATTGGCGAAGCCAAGGCGCAGGTGCTGCAGATGGCCGCGCAAGGCTATCGGCCGCGGCCGCAGCGCACCGACATTCCCGCCATCGGCGAAGCGGGGTTGTCATTGTTCAAAGTGATTCTCCAGCAGATGCGGGGGGCGGGCCAGATCAGTGAGCACGACCAGAAGATCGGTTCGAAGCTCGCCTACATTCTGTGCGGTGGCGATCTGACTTCGCTACACTTTGTCTCCGAGCAATATATCATGGATCTGGAGCGCGAAGTTTTCCTGAGCTTGTGCGGCGAACCCAAAACCGTCGAACGGATCAAGCACACCCTCAAGACCGGCAAACCGTTGAGGAATTGAGATCAAACTGAATGCCGGAATACCCCCTCACCCTGGCCCTCTCCCCCTCCGCGGGGGAGAGGGAAAAGCAATGTTCGGCTACCGTGAATTCAGGCCGCGCTCGATTCGCCGACAGACTGACGACGATTCTCCCTCGCCCCTTCGGAAGGGGAGAGGGCCGGGGTGAGGGGACTCTTCAAACGAATACCCATAACTAAAATTATGAAAGAAGTTTTTATCGTTGCGGCCGCCCGCACGCCCGTCGGCAAAGCGCCGAACGGACGCCTCAAAACCGTTCACCCGGCGGATCTGGGGGCCTTGGTGCTCAAGGAAGTGCTCAACCGCGCCCCGCAAATTGCCCCCGAACAAGTTGATGACGTCATCATCGGTTGTGCGATGCCCGAAGGGCCGCAGGGCATGAACATGGCCCGCCTTTCCTGCCTGCGGGCGGGTTTGCCGGACACCGTGCCCGGGGTGACCATAAATCGCTTCTGTGCCTCGGGGTTGGAAGCGATTGCTATGGGGGCGCAGCGCATCATGAGTGGCATGGCAGATATCATCATCGCCGGCGGCACGGAAAGCATGAGCCAGGTGCCGATGACGGGTTTCAAGATGACGCCCAATCCCTGCCTCGTGAACGACATGCCGGACGCTTACCTCGCGATGGGGTTGACCGCGGAAAATGTGGCCAGCCAATTTCAAGTTTCGCGCGCGGATCAGGATGCCTTTGCTTACGAAAGCCATAAAAAAGCCATCGCGGCCATTGACGCCGGACGATTCAGGGACGAATCCGTTTCCGTCAACGGGCGCGAAGTCACGCTGGATCAAAACAGCAAACGCAAAGTGACGGAGTTTGTGTTTGAAACCGACGAAGGCCCCCGACGCGATACCTCGCTCGAAAAACTTTCGGCGTTGCGGCCGGCGTTCAATCCCAAAGGTTCGGTGACCGCCGGGAACGCTTCGCAACGCAGCGACGGCGCCGCGGCGGTCATTTTGATGTCGGGCGAAAGAATGAAGGAACTTGGCGTGAAGCCACTGGCGCGTTTTGTCACTTACGCTGTGGGCGGCGTGCCGCCCGGCATCATGGGCATTGGCCCGGTCGCGGCGATTCCGAAAGCGCTCAAACTCGCGGGCTTGAAGATTGGCGATATTGATTTGGTGGACTTGAATGAGGCCTTCGCCAGCCAGGCGCTTTCCGTGATCCGCCAGTGCGAGATTCCGCCTGACCGGGTCAACGTCAACGGCGGCGCCATCGCACTCGGTCACCCACTCGGCGCGACGGGCGCAAAACTGACGGTCAGCATCATCCACGAACTCAAGCGCCGCCAGGGCCGTTACGGCCTGGTGACCATGTGCATCGGCGGCGGCATGGGCGGCGCGGGAATTTTTGAATTGTGCCGTTAAGTCGAATGCATCCGAAAGCTGGCAGATGTCGAGTGCGGAAGAAAAACCCACGGCTCCGCAATCCCAAAGGGATTGTGTCGTTCAGCCCAGGGTTGCGAGGAACGAGCTACCTTGGGTCCCAAGCCGCATACATTCCAACC
>JANOHH010000596.1:0-4043 GCA_031406395.1 Verrucomicrobiota bacterium
AACCGAGTCCATGGGGAAGACTTCGTAACGCAAAGGCGCGAAGGTGCGAAGACGCAGAGAAAAAGAAGAAGCGATTCGATGAACTGGCCATCGCTGTCGGGTGTGCACCCATTGGCAGTCCCAGCTTGGCGTCTTGGTTACTTTGCTATCTCCCAACATCGTAGCCTTCTGCGAAGATTTTTTAACGCAGAGTTCGCAGAGGTTGGCGCAGAGGGGCGCAGCGGCGGACTTTCTTTGCGGCCTTGGCGAGAACCTTTGCGGCCTCTGCGGTTAGGAGGGCTGCCCGGCGGTTTGGTTGTGGCTCCGCCGCACTGTCCCATTGCGTTGAATTTCGACTACATCGT
This sequence comes from Verrucomicrobiota bacterium, assembly GCA_031406395.1. Lineage (GTDB taxonomy): Bacteria > Verrucomicrobiota > Verrucomicrobiia > Limisphaerales > JADLHS01 > JADLHS01. Next base: position 345 of record JANOHH010000596.1, read on the forward strand.
TCCGGTCAAAATCCCCTCGCCGTTGGGCCGAAATACCCGCATCTTGCGCGCAGCGATGACCAACTTGCGCCTGACTGCCGCCCTCGCGCTGAACCTTATTTTCTTTACCACCATGAAAGCATCCAGCGCTTCTTTCGACGCCCGCGGGATTCAATTCATCCCGTTCAAATCATTTTCCTCGTTTACCAAAGCGCGGGATACCGGCACCGGCGCGGTCGTTCTCACCTCGCCCGAAATTCGTACGGGCATCCGGTGGGATGAACTCATCGCCTCGTGGAACGCCGGCGGGTCCGCCGGCGCCAGTCTCAAGATTGAAGTGCGGGCGATTTATTCCAAGCACACCTCGAAATGGTTCACGATGGGGCTATGGGCCATCGATCCGGCGAAGCATCCGCGCGAAAGCGTGCGTGACCAGCAGGACGCCGACGGCAAGGTAAATACCGACACGTTAGTGCTGAATCGCCCGGCGGATCGGGTTCAATTGCGGGTTACGCTCAGCGGCGGGAAAAATCCGGCGAAGTTGAAATTCTTGAGTCTTTCGCTACTCGACCGCAAGGCCACGCCTCCGCCGTTGCCGCCGAATCGCGCTGCGTGGGGCGAGTTGATTGCCGTGCCGGAACGCTCGCAGATGGCCTACGAAAACGGCGGCGTGATTTGCAGTCCCACCACGGTTTCCATGCTGCTCGCCTATTGGAGTCAGCGACTGGACCGTCCCGGACTGGACCAGGATGTGCCGGAAGTGGTGAAGGGCGTTTACGATCCGCAATGGGGCGGCACCGGTAATTGGGTTTTTAACACCGCCTACGCCGGCTCATTCCGGGGGATACGCGCTTACACCACCCGCCTGAGCGATGTCTCCGAAGTGGAGGCTTTCATTGCGCGTGGAATCCCGGTCGGCCTGTCCTTGTGCTACAACCGGCTGCGCGGCAAAAGCCGGGAGCCGAGCGGGCACCTCGTAGTGTGCGTCGGCTTCACGAAGAACGGCGATGTGATCGTAAATGACCCCGGCACGAGCCAGAAGGTCCGCAAAGTCTTTCCGCGCGCAAATCTCGTTTATGCCTGGGCCTACTCAAAAAACACGGTCTATCTGGTTTACCCAGTCAACACGCCGTTACCGAAAGATCGCTTCGGCCACTGGGAATCCCGAACGGCGAGACAAAGTGCTTCCTTGAAAATGCCGTAGGCATACCTCGTAGCCGCCGACGTGAGGAGGCGGATGGGCCCGCAGCGCAAGCAGTCCGCCTCCTAACGTCGTCGGCTACACTCGGTTGGCGTTTCCTGCGCGGTGTGAAATCCCTGCGTTAGAGAATCCTGACCTCGTCTCCTACCGTTTTTAATCCAGTTCGTTTGTTTTGCCCTGCTTCCGACTCCACGATACCATCCGCGCCGGATGTCAAAATCAGGCACTGTTTATCTCGTGGGCGCCGGCCCGGGCGATGCGGGTTTGTTGACGTTGCGTGGCGCGGAATTGCTCCGCCGCGCCGACGTGGTGATCTACGACCTGCTCGTGAACCCGGAATTGCTCCGGCTGGCGCGCGAAGGTTGTGAGCTTATTTCCCGCGGCAAACGCCAGGACGTGTCGCAGGACGAACTCAACGTGCTGATGATTGCGAAAGCGCGCGCGGGAAAATGCGTCGTGCGGCTCAAGGGTGGCGATCCCTATATCTTCGGTCGGGGCGGCGAGGAGGCGGAGGCGCTGGCGGCGGGGAAGATTTTGTTCGAGGTGGTGCCGGGGGTTTCCTCCATCACGGCGGCGCCAAACTACGCTGGCATCCCGCTCACGCATCGCGATCACACGTCCAACTTTACCGTATTCACCGGTCATGAAGGCGATGGCAAGGAGGGCAGCTCACTTGATTTTGATCAGATCGCGCGTATCTCCGGTACGAAGGTGATCATGATGGGCGTAACGCATCTGTCCGAATTGACGCAGGCCTTGATGACGCGCGGAATGGCGACTGAAACGCCCGTGGCCATTGTGCAATGGGGCACGCTGGGCCGGCAAAAATCCATCGTCGGCACGCTCGGCACGATTGAGAAACTCGCGGCCAACGAGCACATCACGCCGCCCGCGCTCACCGTGATTGGCGAGGTCGTAAAGCTCCGTAAAAAACTGAACTGGTTTGAGCAGCGCCCGCTGTTCGGTCAGCGCGTGGTTGTCACCCGCGCCCGGGCTCAGTCGGCCGATTTGACCGCGCGCCTGAGTGAGTTGGGTGCGGAAGTGTTGGAAATCCCCTGCATCAAGCGCGCGGTGACAAGCCAGCCGCAGCATCTTCTGGATGCGATGCTCGAGTTGAATTCCTACGACTGGCTCGTATTCACCAGTGCCAACGGCGTCACGGCGTTCTTTGAATTCTTTTTCCGGGCGTTCAAAGATCTGCGCGACATCGGCGGGGTACGGATTGCCGCCGTCGGGCCGGGCACGGCGGCGAAGCTGCGCGCGTTGCATCTCCAAGTGGACTTGATGCCAGAGGAAGCCATTGGGGAGAAAATTGCGAAAGCGTTTGAGAAGTTCGAGACCATCGAGAACCTGAAAATCTGTCTGCTCCGCGCCGAGGTCGCGAATCCGGATTTACCGGAGGCGCTCGAAGAACTCGGGGCGATTGTGGACGACATCCCGGTCTATCGCACCGTGGCCGAAACGGACGACTTAACGAACGCCGGAGCCAATCTCTTGGCAACCGGCGCTGACTGGATCACTTTTACGAGCGGCTCGACGGTGGAGCATTTCCACGCGCGTTTTGATCTGCCCGCGTTGCTCAAGAAATTTCCAAAAGCAAAGCTAGCGTCCATCGGTCCGGAAACCACCAAAGCCATCGCGGCGCTGGGTTTGTCGCCGGCCATCGAAGCGAAGCAGCACACGGTGGAGGGCTTGGTGGCGGTGTTTTTGAAAGCGAAGCGCTAGTGCTCGGTGCGTGCAATGCAGGCGATAATACCGGAAGTACTCCGTGAGTCGCTGGCGCAAGTAGCGCTCGTGCAGGACGTCTCATGGCCCAGACTTTCCCGACGGTTGGTGCCGGCTAAGCGCTCGACAAACGGATTCTGCCAGGGGGAGCGCGGCGCAATGAGCTTCTGTTCCAGTCCCAAACCCAGGGTCCGCCGCACAAGTCCAGAACCGTAAATGCCATCGCGATCGCGGAGCCCATTGCGGAGTGGTTGGGCGTAGCCGAAAGCCTCCGTCCGCTGTTGCGCCGTCCACGCGGCCGAAGGTGAATCGGTGATATTGAAATGCAGAACTTTGCGACGTTCATCGGCGAGCACGAGGAAGACACAGAGGACGCGGAAAGTGGCGGTCGGAACGACCAAGAAATCCAATGCCACCAGAACTTGGGCGTGGTTCTGAAGGAAGGTCTTCCAGGTTCGATCGCCGCGTCGAGCTCGGGGGCGATACTCGCGGACGGTGGAATCCGCCACTTCGATGCCGAGTTTGGCCAGTTCGGCTTGGATGCGTTTGCTGCCCCACAGCTCCATTTTTGCATCAAGCAATTCGGATATTGGGATTCAAGATGCTGCACCCCCCGAAAGTATAAGTAGACTGTAACCATTGTGTTTTGATAGCGTCTTACACGTTCGTATGAAAACTTGTAGAAACATAGCAGCCACGATTTGGCCGACGATGTCGGTCGCGAAAGCGACACGTCATAGCCGGTTAAACCCCGGTTGTGTGTTTAGCCTTGGGCTATCCAGGTCATATGGCGG
>JANOHH010000597.1:0-4253 GCA_031406395.1 Verrucomicrobiota bacterium
AACCAACGCATCCGATCCGCCTGCGCCCCGATGGCCGTCTGGCGACAACGCCGCACGAGTGCCTTGTAAAACATGTCCGCTGTCTTCGGATCGTTTAGCTTCAGCCACGTCCCCGCCGTGCAGAGTACGCGCGCCGTTTCATCGGCATTGTCCGGCATCAACTTCGCCGCTTCCCACGCCAGGAACGCGGCCTGATAGCGATAATGAAACCGTTCCTCCGGATCCGCTTTGGGCAATGACGCGCGCTGGATTTCTTCCTTGCTGGCGATGTTTGCGACGGCCGCAAGCGACTTCGTCGCCCGTAATTGCCAGGTCAACCCATAGTCAAAATCGCCATCATTGATGTGCCAGTCGGGTGCCAGTTCCGTGCCGAGCAATTCCATCCCGTTCGTGCGCGCGATCTTCGCGGCGACAAACAGCGCCTGCGCGCGTTGGGTGGCGGGCGAACTTTCGTTCCAGCCGGCATTCAGTGCGACCACCAATTCATCAAAGCTCGCCTGCAACTTCGTTGGAAAATACTCCCGGGCCTCGCGGCTTCGCAATTCCCGGGTGAGTCGGCGCGCGAGCAAATAACGAATCTCGCCCCAATATCCATGCGGCATCCACGTGGGTGACGAGTCGGCGATGGGAGCTGCGTTGGTGTTTCCCTCCCCCATCGGCCAGTTTTGATCCACATAGGTTTTGAGTTCATCTGTCGTCAGCACGCGTTCGGCGACGTAGGCCGCATCTTGCCAGAATGCGGAGCGTAATAGCGCATCCAACGCCTGCGCAAACTCGCCACGATTCAACTTCAACACGCCCAATTCGGCCAGCACGCGCACGCGGGCGGCTGAGTTATCCAACTCATGGGCGTATCGTTCTCCCGTGGGGATGTACAGCGAATCCGCAAACTCGGTTGAATTTGTCGCTTCCGATTCCGGGACCACCGGCAACCGATCTGCAAGCTGCGCAAACAGGGCGGCGGCGGGCGCGACTTTGCCCGCACGCAAATACAATTTCGCCTGCAACCATTGCGCCACCGATGTGTTGTGGGCGCGCTTGATCCAGCGCTGAGCCAGTTCAAACTCGCCCGCCTGATAAGCGGCCAGTGCGAGCCGTTCGGCGGAATCCACGTCCTTCACCCCAGCGCCCTCGACCGCCATGAGCCACCGGGCAATGGAGCTGGTTACCACCGAACCGAAAGTTGTGAAACGCTCGCCGTCGCGCTCGCCGGAAATCAAAAATGCCGTGACCACCGCCCGTTCGTTCGGGGCTGCGGCAATCACCGCCAACTCATCGCCTCCCGTCGTCAACGCCTCCCCGGCCGCCCAGCGTAGCGAAACGAGCGATGAGCCGTCGCCGGTTGCGTATTGCTTGAGGTAAAGTTCGAGCGCCCGCTTGAAATGTCCGCGCCGTAATTCCACACGCGCTTCCAGCCCAAAGGCCGCGGCGGCCAGGCCGGTCGAGTCCGCCAAGCCGCGTTTCGCGAAATCGCGTGTCATCTGGCAATACTCCACGGCCTTGTCCGGGTCTTCCTTTTCCCACAGCGTCCCGAGCATGTAGGCCGCCCAGGTGGATTTGTATTTGCGCTCCGCAGCCGGGCGGGCGAGCAACTGCTCCCAGGCTTGCCGCGCTTCGGGTTCTTCGCGTTGTGGTTTTTGCAAAGCCACTGCGCCCGCAAAATAATCCGCAAATTCACCCGGCAACCCCGGCACTTCCCCAAACAAAGGGAAACCAGGTTGTGGTCCGCGTTTACCCGGCGTGTTTTCGTCCGTGTCCATCCACGCGTCGGAAGTCCACTTGTTGCAAGCTTCCAGATACTCGCCCAACTTCTTGCGGTTGACCCGATGCCCCTCAACGATGCGCGCGGAATCCTCCGGCGATACTTTCGCATCCTTCAACGCCGCAGCGAGATCAGCCATTTCGGCGTCAAAGGTCTGCGCCTCGTAGCTGTTCGTTGCGGGCACCGCCGCGAACCGGCTGGGTGCAAGGTTCAATCGCGCCAGTTCGCGCGCGAAATTCGCGACCGGCGCGGACAACAGCGCCTCGTCACCCCGATCCAACAGGTTGTTCGGAAAGAACGGCCCGCAGGCGAGGACGGACACTGCCGTGATGGAAAGCAGCGCGAGCGCGAGAATTCCGACGCGGCAAACGTTTTCTTCAAGGGTTGATGATCGCTTGCTTCTTGGAGCACGGCCGCCCTCTGCCGCTTTTCGGAAGTTGTCTTCGGTCTTCGAGCTTTCGTCTAGCCCTGTCGTTTCACAGTTTTTTAAGTTCACACCGCACCTCACAGTCTTGGTCGAATCGCAGCCAGCCGAGTACGAGCGTTTCCCCCGCACGGAGGCGGACGGATTGCGATCTGGTTTGGAATCTCGCTGCGGACAGACTTCTGTCCGCCAGTTCAAAGTCCCGCAAAGCATCACCCGCCACGAGACGGGCCTTGCTCCAACGGACTTCCACAGCGAGCCGTGAGGAAATGTCGAGTTCGCCTTCGTTTGCGAGGTTGATTTCCACCAACCCCGACTCGACCCGGCGCGGATTCACCCGCAAAGCTTCTCGGGGAACCCGCGCGGCGAGAATGGCACCAAGCGTCGGCCAGCGCCAGTTAAAGTTGTCCACAATTGTCGGGAGGCGATACCAGATCACCCCGCGCATGGCGGCGGGGCGGTTGGCGGTCCAGTCGCGCACCAGCGCCGCGAGTTCAATCGGGTTGGATGCCACCTCCCGAATCTGCGCATTCGCGGGCCAGTTCGGCCGCGGCCCTTCGGCGGAAAGCCCGATGAACTTACCGCCCCCGTCGAACGCCAGCGTGTATCCGTAAGTTGGGAGCGCGACGCGAAACGGAATACCGATCCGCCCAGCCTGCGCCACCGCTCGTTTCGCCGCACGCGGATCGCACAATGTGAACGGGGCCACGAAGTTCTTGGGTCGTTCGACCGAGTGGACTTGCAGCACGTAATTCGTCGCCACGGTGGCGAGGCGTTTGAACGCGCGCGAATCCAGCCAGCTTGGCAGCGCGGTGATGGTGACTGGCAAGGGAGCGACGCGCTTTTGTATCGCCTCAACCCAGACGCGGTAGCCGTCGAGCTTCGATTCCGCGCAATCGAAATCAATTTGCAATTCGCTCAGGTTGACGTGGTTTGTCCGGGCCTGTGCCACGAGCGACGCGGCAAGGTCGCAGAGAAAGGAGGTGATCGTTTCACCGGGCACGGTTGGCGCGCCGAGCACCGTCTCGGCCCGTTGGGGTGCGCGTTCGGAACTTGCCAAGGTGGTGCTCGGCGCTCCTGCACTGAAAGGCCCAGCGTAAGGCCCAATGCGCAGCGCGATACCGACGGGCCGTTGAGTTTTGGCCAGCGTCGCATAATCCACAGCCACCCGTGTGACCTGCGGCTTCTTATCCTTCCACGAAACCTCCGCCTTCAGCACCGTGAGCGCGGAAAAGTTTGTGCCGTGTTGTTCGACGGCATTGCGCACCGGCTCCGTCCACGCGCGTTGCCAGACGTAAACCTCATGCCGCAAGGACCCGCTCACATGCGGGGTCCACCAGAAAACAAAAACCCAAGTCGCAATTGTAGCGGTGGCAATGAATAGGGCGGGCAAAACGACGGCGCGTATTTTTCTCAAGCGCCGCAAGAATGATTGACGACATACGAACTGACAAGCGCGAGGCTGAAAACGTCGAAAGAAGCGACGAATGCCTGGTATCGAAGGTCTATAGGGCGGGCCGGCGTGCCGAAGGACCCGTCGGCAGCGGCCCGGTGGAAGCACCCTACCGTCAGAAGCCAAGCCGCTTCAAACGCCCGGCCAGTTTTGGAGTAAGCCTGGCGAAAAAGGCTTGTTGTGTTTCGAAATGTTCTGGTGCGAGGGTCGCCGACAACTCCCCCCACGCCCCACCTCATGGCACGGCAAGAAGCAGGGTTGCGCGCGATTTTCAACAGAGGCGTGATCGGCTGCTGGCTGTAGCGCAACGACATTCCGCCCGGGCATTTCACTGGGCAATGCCCGCTAGAAGCGCCCACAGCAAACTGCGCGGGGGATTACGCCAAGACATGATCAAAGCAGCAGCCGGCGATAGCCCCACTAACTCTTCCGCTCCCAGCGAAACTTCCGCTCGGCTTCCGTGATGGGCAGGTCGTTGATGCTCGCGAAGCGGCGGTGCATGTAGCCGAGGTCGTCGAACTCCCAGTTTTCGTTGCCGTAAGCGCGATACCATTGGCCGGTGGGGTCGTGGAATTCATACTCGAAACGCACCGCGATGCGGTTACCGGTGAACG
>JANOHH010000605.1:0-3907 GCA_031406395.1 Verrucomicrobiota bacterium
CGCGCCGTTTGGGTTCGAGCTGTCGGTCAGGTTTCCGCTGGCGTCGCAATATTGCCACAGGATTTGATTGTTAGTCTTGAGCTTCGCGAGTGTTTCTTCGTCGGCGAAATAGCAACCTTCGCCGTGGGCGATGGGGACGCGGAGAATTTTTCCTGCCGGAATCTGGCTGGTGAAAGGCGAGTCGGGCGTAGCGGTTTTCAGATGGATGTACTCGCAGTGGAATTGCAGGTCGCGATTGCGGATGAGCGCGCCGGGCAACAAGCCGGCTTCAGTGAGGACTTGAAAGCCGTTGCAGATGCCGAGCACGAGGCCGCCGTTGTCGGCGAACTGTTTCACAGCTTGCATCACGGGGCTGAACCGCGCGATCGCGCCGCAACGCAGGTAATCGCCATAGCTGAAGCCGCCGGGCACGATGACGCTGTCGGTGTCGCCGAGCGCGGCGTCCTTGTGCCAGACGAGGCGCGCGGAATGGCCAAGCAGCCGGACGGCGTGGACCGCGTCCTGATCGCAGTTGGAGGCGGGGAACTGTAAGACTGAAAAGTTCATTTGGTTCGGAAGGTCTGTTTGCAGGCTTAGCAGCAGAGGAGAAAAGGAGAAAGGGGGAAAAGGAGAAGGGGTGCAAATCTCCTCTGCTCCTTTTCACCCCTGCCCCTTTTCACTTCGGCAATCATGGCGGTCATTCAATCTCCAGTTTGTAATCTTCGATGACCGGGTTGCTCAACAGCTTGTGCGCGGCATCATTGATGGCTTTTTCGGCCGCCGCCTTGTCCGTGCCAGGGGCGAGGTCAATCTCGATGTATTTGCCGATGTGAACACCCGTGACGCCGGTGTAGCCCATGTGTTCGAGGGCGGTCTGGACGGTTTTGCCCTGCGGATCAAGCACGGCTTTCTTGGGTGTGATGATAATTTTGGCTTTCATGCGGAACGGGGATTTTCCCGTGAAAAATCTGACGGCAGGGTGTCAAACACAGGTCCGGCAAGCGAGATTTTTTTGCATCCGCGTTCGTTCCGCAGGCGTAATCACCAGTGAATGCAGACATTAGTTGTGCAGTTTGGGACTGGCGAGGACCTGACGGAACCGGCAAGCTGGAGCGTGCCCGTTCGCCACCGGCCCGTGGTAGTCGCGATACGGAAACTGAAACCATGCTGGATCGAAAAACGGCTAACGAATCCCAGGCGCAATTGTTGCGGCGCATTGCGGCACAGGACCGCCAGGCATTGACCGAGTTCTACGACCAGACCGCCGCAGTGCTTTTTTCGATTGCCGTTCGGATTCTGGGCGACCCGCACGAAGCGGAAGAAGTTGTGCAAGACGTTTTTGTGCAAATCTGGAACAAAGCCGGTACCTTCGACGAGACATTGGGAGCGCCGTTTCATTGGGCGCTGGGCATCACGCGCAACCGCGCCATTGACCGGCTGCGCGGGCGTCAACGCCGCCACCAGCTCGCCACGCAGTTCATGGAGAATTCCGCGATCGCGAATGACGGCCAGACGGTGGCTGCGGCGGCGCAATTGGACGAGGAGGCGGTGGCGCACATTCGTTCCACGGTCGGCAACCTGCCCGCCGATCAGCGCCGGGTCATCGAGCTGGCGTTTTTCGGCGGCCTGACCCACGTTGAAATTGCCGAAGCCTTGGGCGAGCCATTGGGCACCGTCAAGGCCCGCATCCGGCGGGGCATGCTGAAGCTCCGTGACAATTTGCATGGCTATCTATGATTACCGAGCAACAACAAGAACAAGCCAGTCTCTACGCAGTGGGCGCGCTGATGGACACGGAGCAAGCTGCGTTTGAAAGCGAGCTGCGCCACAACGAGGAGTTGCGCCAGTTCGTGCGCAGTCTGGAACGCACGGCGGACCTGATTGCCTTGAGTTCGCCCGCCCAACCTCTGCCCTCGGGGCTGCGCGCCAAAGTTTTGCAGCGGATTGAAGCCTTGGATGCGGGCGGTAAGCAGACGCCAAAGCCGTCGCCCGCGCTGCTGCCAGGTTTGAGTTTCATCGACGCGCCTGGCGCAAAGGACTGGAAGGCCCTGCCGGTCCCCGGCACTTATATCAAGCTGCTCTCGCTTGAAAAGGAACGTGGCTATGCCGTGTTGATGGGCAAACTTGACCCCGGCGCACGTTATCCCGCGCACACAAATATCGGCCCGGAGGATTTCTACATTCTCACGGGCGATCTCGTCATCGGCCATCGCCGCCTCGGCGCGGGTGATTTTCATCACGCTGACGGCGGCTCGCAACACGAGGAGAATTACTCGGTCGAAGGTTGTACGTTGCTCGCCGTGCTCACGATCGCTGACCCGCTGGTGGCCTTTGCCATGGCGTAAACAATTCTCGTAGCCGCCGACACGAGAAAGCTGATTCCCCTCCATTGACTCAAAGTTAGAGCCTCACCGTGTCTGCCGCTCAAAATCTTTCCGCTGCGTTTCACCCAACGCGTCCGGGCGATAGAACTTGTCGTAAAACTCCGCATCCAGATGGCACGCCTGAAAGCCCAGCACCGTCCGATATGGCGGCATGTAAACTGGGAAACGACCGTAGCGCGCCCAAAGGTATTCACAATAGGCCGTGACCGCCGCGATGGTCGCCGCGCTCACGGGCGTGATTGTTTGCACCACGCCGTTGTGATCTTTCCACGCACTGCCAGGACCTTCGCTCCGGAACAAACCTCGCGCGCCAAACTTGGTTTCCACCACGGCGCGCACGGCTTCCGTCATTGTCTTGTAATGCGGCGGACAAAATGGTTTCAGCAATATTTCGCCATTGCGCTCCAGCCCTACCGGATACGGAATGTTCGGATTGCGCTTGAGGAACTTCATCGCGAGCGACGGCAGCCAGCCAGCGCCGACGTATCGGTTCGCTGGCATCTCCTGCATGCGAAAATCGAGCGCCTGGAACCAAGCGAACTCGTGATTCGCGAAATTGGGGTAACCGCCCAGCCCCAGCGCCTGCGCCATCAATCCGAGGTTCTGCAACATCATTCCCTGCTCGACGGTCACGAACTCGGTGACGAACTGTTCGACTTGCCGAACGGTGGCCACGCAGCCTCGGTGCGGGTCAGATTCGAGATGTCCGCCCCGATCGCGGCCAAACTTCGACAAGCCCGCTGGTAGAAAATTGTTCCGCTCGTCCAGGATGAACGTGCCGGTGTGCTCGTTGAGAATTTCCAGCAGCCCGTTGATGTACATGAACGTCAGATCATTCACCGGCAGGAAGTAACTCGTGCCCGGCGCGTGGGCCGACCATTTGTTGGCGTTGATGTTGAACAACGGCTGGGTCGGCGTGGTGGCGCGACCGTCCTTGAGTTTCACGCGGCAACGTCGATACAGCTCGGTGAACTCACCGCGCCGCCCGAGTTCGATGAGTTGCGGAATATCGCCGGCCGGCAACTCACGCGGTTTGCGGATGAGCCAGGTCGCCTCGTCGTTCGTAACGACGAGGGAAACGGTTTGCAGCCCGTCGCCGCTCGCGATGGTGCGCGCGACGAGTCCGGCCATGATGCTCCCGCCGCCATCCTGGGCATAGCTCAAATCGGCGAGCGCATGGCCCGTGATGCCGCACGCGGCGAAAACCAGCGTGGCTTCCTCGTGCTCGGTCAGCGGCCTGGGCTTGTGTCGGCTCTCAAACGCGAGCGGCCCGCCAGGGATTTTCATTCCGAGTCCCACGCGTCGCGAACGTCGCTCGCGCAGCGCGGTGAGAAGGGGGAACCGGGAGAAATCCGTTTCCGCGAGTGGATGGTTGGCCTGCGGATTTTGCATGGATAAAATTCAGATTGCGTCCATAACCGGAGCCGCCCGCGCCGCGCCGACATGCAGAGTGATTTTTGCGACCGTCGCACCTTCTGCCTGGATTCTTTTCAGCATATCCAGATCGAAGTGCAGGCCTGCGGTCGGCGCCGCGACGGCGCCAG
>JANOHH010000636.1:0-9974 GCA_031406395.1 Verrucomicrobiota bacterium
CGCACCGTGGGCAGCAAGAACATGGGGGCGACCAATGTTTTCCGCGTACTTGGCAAGGGTCCGGGGATTTTTGTATTGCTGGCAGACGCGTTGAAAGGCTGGGGCGCGATCGCTCTGACCCGGTATGTGATTCGATCGCATTACGCCTACGGTGAAGGGCTGAATGAGGTTGCCGCACCCATCGTTGCCGGTCTCTTCGCGATTCTCGGCCATATTTACACCTGCTGGCTCAAGTTCAAGGGCGGCAAAGGAATTGCCACTTCAGCCGGCGTCATGGCCGCGTTGGTGCCGTGGGCATTGCTCGCCAGCCTCGTAATGTGGCTGGTCTCGTTCGTCGCGACACGCTATGTCTCGGTCGCGTCCATTGTCGGGTCGGCGGTGTTGCCCGTTGCGACTTGGCTCACAACGCACGACCTGACGCTCACGGGCGTTACTTCCTTGGTTGCCGCATTGGCTATCTATAAACACAAGGGCAATGTTCAACGCCTGACGAACGGCACGGAAAACCGTTTTAGCTTTAAGCGGAAAGATATCGCAGCATGAAAATCACTGTTCTTGGAGCCGGCGCATGGGGGACGGCATTGGCACGAATCCTCGCCGCCCGCGACCACGACGTTACGCTGTGGGATTTTTTCCCCGAGACCATCAACCTCATTCAGACGACCGGGCGCAACGAACGCTATCTGCCAGGCATTGATCTGCCAGACAACCTCCAAACCGAGTCTGACGCCGCCAAGGCCTTGACGGGCGCCGAGTTGGTTGTGGTGGCGGCCGTATCAAAAGGGTTTCGTAATGTGACCCGGGCACTGGGCGCTTACGAAGGCATCGTGGTCAGCGTGACGAAGGGGATTGAATTTGAAACCGGACTGACGATGACGGACATCCTCAAGGAAAACTCGCCCCGTTCCCGCGTGGTGGCTATGTCCGGCCCGACGCTGGCGATGGAAGTGGCGCGGGGCATTCCCACCGCCATTGTGGCCGCTAGCACGGACGTCGCCGCGGCCCAAACCGTGCAGGCGCTATTTCACAGCTCCGCTTTTCGAGTTTATACGAGTCCGGACATTCACGGAGTTGAACTGGGCGGTGCCTTGAAGAACGTCATCGCCATTGGCGCTGGTGTTTGCGACGGACTCGGCTTCGGCGACAACTCGAAGGCCGCCCTCCTAACGCGCGCGGTTTCCGAAATGCGCCGGCTCGGCGTCGCTTGCGGCGCCCAGGCTGACACCTTCACCGGCATGAGCGGGTTGGGCGATTTGATGGTGACGTGCTTCTCCAAACTGAGTCGCAATCGCGGGTTCGGCGAGCGCCTTGGCCAGGGTGAAAAGGCGGAAGCGATCGTTGCGAGCATGACGGCCGTGGCCGAAGGCTATCCCACGGCCCGCTCGGCCCGCGAACTGGCGCGCAAGCATGGAATCGAGACCCCGATCATCGAAGGGGTTCATGCCATGTGCTACGAGGGCAAAAACGTGCGGCAGGCGGTCCAAGACCTCACGGCGCGCGAGTCGAAAGCGGAAGATTGATTCGAGTGCGGAGGGCAGAGTGGGGATTCGTTTGCAGGCTGGTCGAAAGGGGGAAAAGGCGAAAGGGCGCAGAGGGGATTCCGGAACGGAGCGCCCCTTTTCTCCACTGCTCCTTTTCCCCTTTTCGACTGCAAACGAGTCAGAGTCTCCTGCCTTGGCTGCTATGAGTTCACAGCCGCTTTGATCAGCCGCATCAACTCCGCGTGGCTTTCCACAGCTTGGAATTGGAGGAACTGGCGTTTAACATTCTCCGGCGCATGGATCAGGAATCCGACGTGCGCCTCGGTGAGCATGGCGGTGTCATTGAACGAATCGCCCGCGGAAATGACATTGTAATTGAGCAGCTTGAACGCGGCGACCGCGCGCTGCTTCTGTTCCGGGATGCGCAATTGATAGCCCATGATACGATCGTTCGCCACGAGGAGGCGATGGCAAAGCAACGTCGGAAAGTTGAGTTGCCGCAGCAACGGCGCGGCGAATTGCTCGAACGTGTCCGAAAGAATAATGACCGGCAGCAACGAACGGAGTTCATCCAGAAACTCTTTCCCGCCGGGCAGCGGCTGCAACGTGCCGATGACATTCTGGATATCGGATAGCTTGATGCCGTGCTGATCGAGGATCGCAATGCGATAACGCATAAGTTTGTCGTAATCCGGCTCATCGCGCGTGGTGCGGCGCAATTCAGGGAGGCCGGTCTTCTCGGCGACGGCGATCCAGATTTCCGGCGTCAATACGCCCTCCATGTCCAAAGTAACAATTGATTGTTTCACGGCCGCGGAGTGTTTCAGAACTGGTGCGGGCTGTCCAGCGAGGCTTGAAATCGCTGCCGCAAAGTTTGCCAACCAACATCTGGTTGCGGAGGAAACTCCCGACGGCTTGAAGGTGCCGTCCGCAAAATGTCCAGCCTGCCGGCTAAGGCATTCCGCTCGCAACACCGCGGTCAATTGCGCCAAGCCAATTGGGCCGACATCGTCGTTTTTGATCCGGAAAAGGTCCAAGATCCGGCGACCTACAATGATCCCCATCACTCCGCCATGGGCATCCCACATGTGCTGGTGGATGGCGCGCCGGTAATCAAAGCGGGCGACCACACCGGCGCGAAGTCCGGGGCGGCGTTTCTTCAGCAGGGGCGTGATTGCAACGCAAAGGAACCGCAGATGAAACCCAGCGCGGCCCAGGGATTGCGATAGACCGCAAGGTACCGCTTGACGACTTGGTCCCAAGAAAATTCCGCCGCCATCCCATTCCGGCGATACCGGGTCAGGAGTTCCGAATCCTGATAAAGCGCGAGCGCCTTCCGTATCGCCCGGGCTAAGGCATGGGCGGAGCAATCGGAAAACTTGATTCCGTTGGCCAAGGTCGGATTTTCCACGGCATCCACGATGGTGTCGTCCAACCCGCCGGTCCGCCGGACAATGGGCACCGTGCCGTAGCGCAGGCTGTACATCTGGTTCAAGCCGCAGGGCTCAAAGCGCGAGGGCATGAGATAGAAATCACTGCCCGCTTCGATCCGATGTGCCAGCGCTTGATCGTAACCGAGGCGAATCCCCACCTGACTGCGGAACCGCTGCGCCAGGTCTTGAAACTCGCGCTCACATTCCGGGGCCCCGCTGCCCAACAGAACGAACTGCATCTCCGCAGTTAACATTTCTTCCAGCGCCCCAAGCACGAGGTCCATTCCTTTCTGATCGGCCAGCCGGGTAACGCAGCCAAAGATCGGCACCTTAGGATTGATCGCCAGGCCAAACTCGGCTTGCAGCACACGCTTGCATTCCAGTTTCCCGGTCAGATTGGCGGCGGAATAACTGGCGGCGAGATGGGGATTGGCCGTCGTGTTCCACTCCTCGTAATCGACTCCGTTGAGGATGCCGACCAAGACGTTCTGCCGTTTGCGCAGGAGCCCATCCAAACCCGCCCCAAGTTCTTGCGTCGTGATTTCGCGCGCGTACCGCGGACTAACAGTCGTGATCACCTCGGCGCTGGCAATGCCGGCTTTTAAACAATTCAACTGACCGTAAAACTCAGCGGTGTCCGGAGCTAAAAACATTTCCGGCAGATTCGTCAGCGCGAAGTGGTTGCGCGGAAAACAGCCCTGATAGGCCAGGTTATGGATCGTCAGACAAAGCCGCGGCGACGGCGACCAGCCATCCGTGCGCACCTGATGCGATACCAGCATCGGTACCAGGCCGGTGTGCCAATCATGAACATGCAGCACTTCGGGTCGCCACGGCAGGTAACGCGCCAGGTTTACCACGCATTTGTCGAAGAAGATGAAGCGCTCCGCGTTGTCACCATAGTCCGAGCCATTATTCCCGTAGAGCCCGGCGCGGTCGAAATAAGCGGGCTGATTAACAAAATAGAGCGTCAACCGCTCCGCCGCTTCCAGCATCCAGAGTTCCGCGCCGACCCGCTTGGAGCCGAGCGGCAAATCAAACCGCCAGTCGGCCTTTTGCATTTTAGGGAAGCGTTCACGGATCCCGTGGTACAACGGCGTGACGATGCCGACTTGATGGCCTCCCTTCGCCAGCGCCTTGCCTAACGCTCCAACGGCATCCGCAAGCCCGCCGGTCTTGGAGTAAGGATAAACCTCACTGCTGGCGAGGAGGATTCTCATTCAGGAACCACGCAGGAACACCAAAGAACAACAAGCCTAGCTCGGGACAGTGGGGATGCCTTCATTCGTAATTGTTCTTGGCCCGGAATCTACGGAATGAGTCGCTCCGTTCCCAGATATGATTGCAACGCCGGCGGAATCAGCACGCTGCCGTCCGCCTGTTGATACGTCTCCACCAGCGCGACAAATAATCGCGCCAGCGCCGTGCCACTGCCGTTAAGAATGTGCGGAAATTTGTTTTCGCCCGCCTCGTTTTTGAACCGCATATTCATCCGGCGCGCTTGAAAATCTTCACAGTTCGACACGCTGGAAACTTCCAGGTAACTCCCCAGCCCTGCAGCCCACACTTCGAGGTCGTAGGTTTTCGCGCTCGCAAAGCCCATATCGCCGCTACAGAGCTGGACCACGCGATAATGCAATCCGAGCGACTGCAAGACGCGCTCCGCGTTCGCGAGCATTTTCTCCTGTTCCGCATAACCATCCTCGGGTTTCACGATCTTGATCAACTCCACCTTGTCGAACTGATGCACGCGAATCATGCCCCGGGTGCCCACGCCTGCCGCGCCCGCCTCACCGCGAAAGCACGGCGTGTAGGCGCAGTAGCAAATCGGCAGTTGCTTCTCGGCCAAAATCTCCTCGCGATGAATATTTGCCACGGGCGTCTCAGCGGTCGGGATCAGATACAAATGCCCGAGCTTGGTCGCATCGTTGCCTTCGGCGACGCCATAGTACTGATCCTTGAACTTGGGAAATTGCCCGACGCCTTCGAGACACTGCGGCCCCACCATGAGCGGTGGGGCGATTTCCGTATAACCATGTTCGCGCGTATGCAGGTCGAGCATGTATTGAATCAGTGCCCGCTCCAACTTCGCGCCCCAATTGGTGTAGAGCAGGAACCCGCTGCCTGACAACTTCACGCCCCGCGCAAAATCCACGAGTTTCAAGCTTTCGCACAGCTCGACGTGCGACCGGGGTTTGAACGCAAAGTCCGGCTTCGTTCCGTGGGTGCGCACGAGCGGATTGTCCTCCGCGCCTTTGCCAAGCGCGACGGACTCGTGCGGCAGATTCGGCAGGCGCAGCATCAATTCGTCGCGCGCGGCTTCCGCGGTCTTCGCCTGATGATCCAGTCCGGCGATCTGATCCCCGAGGGTTTTGGTTTCCGTTTTCTTGACGTCGGCTTCGGCGAGCTTTTTCTGCCCCATCAATGCGCCAATTTCTTTGGAGATGCGATTGCGGGTGGCTTTGAGGGTTTCCACCTCAGCCAACGCCTTGCGCCGCTGGTCGTCCGCACGCAAGATACCGTCAATAAACTGTTCCTCCCCGGCACCGCGCGTGGCCAGACGTTGGCGGACTAAATCCGGCTTTTCGCGAATCAATTTGATGTCGAGCACAGGCGAATTATAGGAACGCCAACTTACGTCGCAAGGCGGAAGCCAGTTTCCGCAACCGACAAGCCGTGAAATAAGCGCAGCAACCCAAGGTGGGGCGATCGTCGCGGCTTCCATCATCCAACAAAAAAAGCCGCCCAAGTCGGGCGGCTCTATTTATTTTGTCCGCCCTCTGGCCTACTTTGCAGCGGGCTTGAGTTTGGCTTTCACCACTGCTTTGCGCCGCTTGAGATAAGCCACCCGGCGTTTGCGTTTGATCGTCTTGTTCGTTTGTTTGCCCATATCAGTCTTTACTTTGCTTTCGTGTTCCGATTTTGTGTGGTGAACTATGGTAATTCGCGCGCTCCGTTTCAACATCTATTTGCTGCTCTGCGGCCTGCTCGTCGCCTTGACCGGCTGCCAAACCGCCGAGTCCAAGCGCAAGCAACAACTTGCCACGCTGCGAATTCATCTGGAATCCAACGTGGAAATGGCGGGCCTCACGGAGGTGGTGTCCGTCAGTCGCGCGGCGCCGATGGCCATAAATATCATCAAGACTCCATTTATGAACGAAAGCGTGCTCGCTTCCGCCAGTCTGATCGAGGATCACGGTGGCTTTTCCTTAAAGCTCGAGTTCAACAATTTTGGCCGGACCATTCTGGAACAATATTCGGGGACCTATCAAGGCCAGCGCTTTGCCGTTCGCAGTCAGTTTGGGGTCGAACCGGACGCGGTGGATCGCTGGCTCGCCGCGCCGCGAATCCCGCGCCGCATCAAGGACGGCGTGCTCGTCTTCACGCCCGACGCCACCCGTGCGGAAGCCGAACAAATCGTGCTCGGATTAAACAACCACGCCGAAAAGTCCGGGGAGCAAATGAAACCGTAGCATGATCCAGCCGTGGCTTGGGCTCATTCGGACGCTGATCGTGGTCGTGTTAGGGGCTCTCACTGGGGAACTTCACGCACAATCGTTTCAGCTGCCCACTGCCAACCGTGCGTTGTTTGAGGCCGACGGCGGCGGCGAACGTTTCTTCGTCCCCACCGTCGGGAAGACCTGGATCACCGGCACGTTCGGTTGCGTGCGCTCGGATGGCCGACAATTGCATGAAGGACTCGACATCCGCTGCCTCCAACGTGACAAACGCGGGGAGCCAACCGACCCCATCTTAGCCACCGCCGACGGCACGGTCGCCTACGTGAACCGCAAAGCTTCGTTCTCCAACTTCGGGAATTACCTCGTCTTGCGTCATGAGATTGACGGCATCGAGGTTTATTCCACCTACGCCCATCTGCGCGAAGTTGGCGCGAACATGAAGCCCGGTGCGACTGTGAAATCGGGCGCGCCCATCGGGACCATGGGCCGCACGGCAAACACTCGGGAAGGCATTTCGAAGGAGCGCGCCCACGTGCATTTCGAGTTAAACCTGTTCGTGAACGACCACTTTCCCGAGTGGTACAAGAAGAAATTTCCCGGTCAACGTAATGATCATGGCGCTTGGAACGGCCAGAATATGATGGGGCTCGATCCACGCGCAATCTTGCTGGAACAAAAGCGACTCGGCGCGAAATTCAACCTTGCCCAGTGCATCCAAAACCAGACCGAGTTGTGTCGTGTCGTCGTTCGCGCAACCAACTTTCCCTGGCTCAAGCGCTACGCCACCTTGGTACGCCCAAATCCGCTGGCCCAAAAGGAAGGCGTAGCCGGCTACGAAATCGCGCTCAATTTCAATGGCATCCCGAAGGAGTTGATTGCCCGGGCCGCCTCCGAAATCAAAGGCAAAGCAAAGTTCCAGTTGCTATCGGTTGACGGAACGGAAGCGAAAAAGAATCCCTGTCGCCGGCTCGTCACCGAGCGCACTGGACACTGGGAACTCGCTCCGCATGGAATCAGTGCGCTGGAACTGCTGACTTACTGATGACCCGGCAAATCAGAACGAAACTGCGCGTGCCGCCCTCCGCGCGGATGGCGGCGGGCAGCAGCCAGTTCCCATCTAGACAAATCACCAAGCCGGTAAATGTCATCAGCCATTGAGAAATATCGCGGTCGTCTCGCGCCGTCGCCGACGGGCTACCTGCACGTTGGCCATGCACGGACCTTTTGGACCGCCCAAGAACGCGCCCGCACCCACGGCGGGACGCTGGTCCTGCGCAATGACGACATTGACGCCCTGCGCTTCAAAATGGAGTTCGTCGCAGCGATGCTCGAGGATTTACACTGGTTCGGTTTTGAATGGAACGAAGGCCCGGACTGCGGGGGGCCGTTGGGGCCGTATAATCAAAGTGAGCGAACTCAGTTCTATCGTTCGGCGCTCGAGCGATTGCGAACTGGCGGTTACATTTACCCCTGCACCTGTTCGCGGAAAGACATCGCCGCCGCCGCGCGCGCCCCGCATGCCGCCGATGACGACGAACTAATCTATCCCGGCACCTGCCGCAGTAAATCGCATACAACTCTTCACCCGCAACCTTCAACCCGCTTCAACTGGCGCTTCCACGTGCCCGCCGGCGAAACCATCTCTTTCCATGACGAGAATCTCGGCCCGCAACAATTTGTCGCCGGAAAGGATTTTGGCGATTTCGTCGTCTGGCGGCACGACGACGTTCCGGCCTACCAACTTTCCGTCGTCGTAGACGACGCCGCGATGCAAATAACCGAAGTTGTGCGCGGGGAAGATTTGCTCAAGTCCACCGCCCGCCAGCTCCTGCTCTACCGGGCGCTGGGATTGGCAACGCCGAGGTTTTTCCATTGCCCGCTCATGACTGACGAGGCTGGTGTGCGGCTTGCGAAGCGCCACGACGCGCTGAGTCTCCGTAAACTGCGCGAAGCGGGAGCTCGCCCGGAGGCTTTGCGGCGTGGTTGGTGGCTGGCATTGCGCCGCGCCAGCCCTCCCTCCGTCTTCCCGTCGTAGTCGGCATTTACTGTTTACCGCCAGGCGCGCTCATCAAGACTCGAATCGTATTGAGGTTGGTTCGGGCTTCGGCGTAATCGGGTTTCAGCTCCAACGCGGTTTCGAATTGTTGGCCGGCTTCGGCAAGTCGTCCCGCGCCGGCCAGCGCCACTCCAAGGTTGAAATACGCCCGGGCAAAGTCCGGCTTCGCTCGAATGGCCTGCTGATATTGCTTGATCGCTTCCGCCGCCCGGCCGAGGCGGTCAAGGGTCACGCCTAGATTGTTGTAGGCGTCGGCTGCGTTTGGATTGATACGGAGGGTTTCCCGAAACTGGACGACGGCGTCCTCAAGCCGGCCCAGACGACCCAGCAACAATCCCAGATTGTAGTGCGCGTCGGCGTAATCCGGACGCTGGGCAAGCGCGAGTTCATATTCGCGGAGGGCGTCGGCGGGACGAATGGCCTTCTCGAATGCCCCTCCAAGATTGTAATGCGCCTCGGGATAGCTCGGCCGCAAACGCAGGGCCTGTTCGAAATGGCTGATCGCTTCGGGCAGCCGATTCCGTTTCTGGAGCGCGATCCCCAGATTGTTGTGCGCGGGCGCGTAGTTGGGCTGGAGGCGCAACGCGTCGGCCCGTTCGCGCAGCGCGTCCTCATATTGGCCGCGTTCCTCGAAGACTTCCCCGAGCAGGTCGTGCGCGATATGATTGTCGCGCGTGACCGCCAACGCATGGCGTGCCAGCGACTCGGCGCTTTTCCAGTAGCGAGTTTGTTGGCGGGTCAGCATGAGACAAAACAGGAGCGCAACCCCGATCGTAACTTGGGTCGCTCGTATCAGAAGGATTCGGCCGGCAATGCATTGGTGAACACCCCAGACCATGACAACCAAGATCCCCAGGCTCGGGATATAGGTGTAACGATCCGCAATGGATTGCTGCCCCACCTGCACGAGCCCGATCACGGGCACGAGGATGCCGAGAAACCACAGCCAGCCCGTGATCAGACTGGGCACACGCTGACGGAAAATCACCCCCAGCACAGAAACTCCCAACAACGCAGAGCCGGCCAGAATTATCATGAGCATTGGCCACTGCTGGGGATGCGGATAGAAAAAAGCCAGATCCGTCGGCCAGAATATTTTTCCGAGATAGCGGACATAGGCGATCATCGCATTGCTGATGCGATAGGAGATCGGCAAAGCGGCATCGACCGCGCCGCCTTCGCGCTGAACCATGAAGGTGACGGCGCTGGCCGCCGTGGAAAGCAGGAAGAATGGCAATTTCTCCAATAACACAGGTTTCAAAACTGAGAGTTGCGATTTCAAGGCCGAGGAAAACATCCTCCGCAGCGGCCAGAAGTCGAGCAGCAGTAGCGCAAACGGCAGCGTCACGACCATCGGCTTGGCCATCAATCCGGCGGTGAAGGCAACCAAGGTTAGGCCGTAAAAAAATCGCGACCGGTCCGGACGCGCGGCTAGGGCACGAACGTATGCAACGTACGCCCAGAGCGATAGCAGCCAGAACAGCGCGCTCAAGACATCCTTCCGCTCCGCAATCCAAGCGACTGACTCGACGCGCAACGGATG
>JANOHH010000640.1:0-2516 GCA_031406395.1 Verrucomicrobiota bacterium
CAACGGCGAGGAGCCGGACGCCGTAAGCGCAACGAGGGCGACTAGGGATGGCTGGTCGGGCGCGAGTACGACCACCACACCCATCGGCTCGGGCATCGTGAAATTGAAATGCGCCGAGGCCACCGGATTAACGCTGCCGAAAATTGGCTGCTACTTGTCCGTCCAGCCGGCGTAATGGATGAGCCGGTCAATAGCGGCGGTGACTTCGCGTTTCGCACCGGAGGCGCTCGCGCCGGTGGAGCGCGAAATCTCGGTGACCAGTTCGCGCGCGCGATTTTGCATTATTTCAGCGGCACGATAAAGGATCTGTCCACGGTTATAGGCGGTGGCCTGACTCCAACCGTCCACCGCCGCCCGTGCGGCCACCACGGCGTCCCGAAAATCCTTGCGTGAAGCGTGGCTGTAGTTGTCGAGATGCTCGCCACTCGCAGACTGTGCGGGTAGATATCGCCCGCTCTCGCTGCGGGGAAATTTTCCGCCGATGAACAACTTGTAGGTCTTTTTACGGCAAGACGCGCAGCCATGGGCGCAGACTATGCCAGCTGGGCCAGGGCGGCAAGACCGCAGGCGAGAGCTTGCCGTCCGGTGATTTTCCCCTAGCTTGATCGGAAGACGATCGTAAGAGAAGCCACATGAGTTCAATTTTAGAAGCCACGCGCCCGCATCCCCTCTCCGCCCAGGCCCGCCGGACTCGCCGCCGTTGGCGTTTGGCGATCGCGTTGGCCCTTTACACCATAATCGGCTTCCTGATCGCGCCGGCCATCATCAAGTGGCAGCTGGGCCAGCAGCTTCCAGCGCTGACGCATCGGCCGGTAACCGTGCAACAGGTGCGGGTGAATCCGTATGCGCTGTCACTCACGGTGCGGGGGCTTTCGCTCACGGAAACCAACGGCACGCCGTTCGCCGGGTTCGACGAGTTGTACGTGAATTTCCAGCTTTCGTCGCTGTTCCGTTGGACTTGGACATTCCGCGAAATCCGGCTCGCGGGTCCCACCGCCAATGTGGTTCGCTTTGCCGACGGCCAATTCAACTTTGCCGACCTCCTGACCAATAACGCCCCGACCAGCGCCGCCGCTGCGCCGCCCCCGGTCTTGATTCAGAATCTCAGCATCACCAACGCGCTCCTGACGTTTACGGACGGGACTACCCCGAAGCCGTTCCACACGGTGTATGGCCCGACCCATATCGAGCTGAATAATCTCAGCACCCGCCCGAATCAGCACGGCCCTTATACCATTGTGGCGAATACCGAGGATGGCGAATCGTTTACCTGGTCCGGCACGGTTTCGGTGCGTCCGCCCCAGTCGCAGGGCGAATTCAAACTCCTGGGCATTCCGCCGGCCAAGTATGGCCCCTACCTCGCGCACTTCACGACCGCGCGGATTGCGAAGGGCACACTCGATCTCAGTGCCAACTATGTCTTCAACGCGGTCAAGTTTCCGCCGCAGGTGGAAATCTCGAATGCCGCCGTGCATCTGCGTGGTTTTCAACTGCAAGCGCCCGACAAGGACGAAACGCTGCTGGCGATCGCCGATCTGCTCGTACAAAACGTCAGTGGAAACCTCACGGGCGCCACAGTCCGCGTGCCACTGGTGAAACTCAGCGGGGGCTCGGTGTTCATCCGGCGCGACGCGCAAGGGCAGCTCGAGGCGGAGAAGTATGTCTTCCCGCCGACAAACAAGTTCACCTTGATCCGCCAGTTTGCTTCCAAGCTTCAGACCATGGTGATCACCGATTTCGATGCCTCGCTGGAGGAATTGAGCGTGGAGAATTTCAGCGTAACCGCGGAAGATTTGTCCCTGCCGACGGTGGCCCAGCTGGGCCTCGAGGATCTCACGCTCTCGGTCAAAGGCGTTTCCACTCAGACCAACGCGCCGATCAGCGCCGCGGTCAGCTTCAACTGGCGCGGAGGGGGCCGGGCGCAAATCGAAACCCGTGGCACGCTGCTCCCGCTGGGCGCGCAGCTGAGCGTGATGGTCAGTAATCTGGCCCTCGCCCCGCTGCAGCCGTATGTCGAGTCGCAGGCCAATCTGGTCATCCACTCCGGTGAATTGAACATGGACGGCACCGCGCAATTCGAACCCCGGGACACGAATACGCCGTTGCTGCGCTTCACCGGAAACGTTTCGCTCACCAACTTCCTCAGCTCGGACACGATCGCGCATAGCGAATTCGCGCGGTGGGAAAATCTGGGCGTGCGCGGCATCCAGTTCACGCTCGAACCCAATCGCCTCGAGGTGGAGGAGGTGAAGTTTACCGGCCTGCGCACCAGTCTCGTCGTAAGCTCCAACGGCCAATTGAGCGCGCTCGCGTTGCTCAAGCATTCGCCCGACGCCACCGAATCAACCAACGCACCACCGGTCGTCGCCCATCAACGCCATCGGCACCTGCTGCTGGGAGCCGATGACGACGAAGCAGCTCACGGAACCGCAAGAAGCTTCAACGGACGGAACGATGATGGACAACAACCATCCCAAGGCTAGGAGGCTGACAATGAATCGTCTGACATGAGCGGT
>JANOHH010000646.1:0-1988 GCA_031406395.1 Verrucomicrobiota bacterium
TTCCTCTGCTTCATGCGGCCCACCGGTGAAGTCATCTTCCTGCAACCGCATGAACGTTTCGGGGTCCTGCCCTCGCTAGCCCTGCAACAAGCGGCCGATGCTCGCTTCGGCGAGGAAACTTACTATGTGAAAGTGGACACCAGTTTGCCGGAGAAGCAGCAACGCCGCTGGGAGCGGAAGCCGGGGGCAAACGACGACGAGTAGCAAGGCGACCCACGGCGGCGCGGTTCGGGACAATTTCCATGGTCCAGCTTGGTGGCGAGACGAATTCTTGTACAGCAAAAAGCCTTTCCTCGTGGAAACCAGTCGAGGAAAGGCTGTAATTTTTGCCGACCCGTCTGCCGTTGCGTTAAGTCCGAGCCGCGGGTTTGTTCTTGGCGGAGTCGAGAAGCTTTTCCGCGACACTGTTGGGCACCTGCGCGAAGGTCAAGGGCTCCATCGAGTACGAGGCGCGCCCCTTGGACAGCGATCGAATTGCCGTCGCGTAACCGAACATTTCGGCCAACGGCACCTGCGCGTTGAGGATGGTCTGCCCATTCTTCGCTTCAATACTGACAATGGTACCGCGACGACGATTGATGTCGCCCAAGAGATCGCCTTGGTATTCGTCCGGCGTGGTGCACTCCACTTTCATCAACGGTTCGAGCAAGATGGGGCCGGCTTTCTTGAACGCATCTTTCAAGGCGAAAATCCCCGCCATGCGGAACGCGAGTTCGTTGGAGTCCACTTCATGGAATGAGCCATCAGTAACTTCAACTTTGATGTCAATGACTTGATAACCCGCATACACGCCGCCTTTGATGGCTTCCTCGATCCCGGCGATGACCGCCGGAATGTATTCCTTCGGGATGGACCCTCCAACGATTTCATCCACCACTTCCACGCCCTTGCCCTTTTCATTGGGCGCGACGGTAATGCAGGCATGGCCGTATTGACCTTTGCCGCCGGATTGCCGGACGAACTTGCCTTCGCCCTCTGCTTTCTTGGTGATTGTCTCGCGATACGCGATTTGCGGCGCGCCCGTGTTGGCCTCGACTTTGAACTCGCGCTTAAGCCGGTCAATGATGATTTCCAGGTGCAATTCACCCATGCCCGCGATGATGAGCTGGCTGGTTTCCTCGTTCGTGAAACAGCGGAACGTCGGATCCTCTTCCGCGAGCCGTTGCAGGCCTTCGGACAACTTGTCGCGATCCTGCTTCGTCTTGGGTTCCACCGCCATCGAGATAACGGGTTCCGGAAAAGTCGGCGGTTCGAGCGTCACGTCGAAATCTTCATCACACAACGTGTCACCCGTGGTGATGTTGCGCAGTCCGACCAGGGCGGCGATATCGCCGGCGAACACTTCGTTGATGTCCTTGCGTTCGCTGCCTTGAATGACCATGAGGCGGCTGACCCGTTCGCGTTTGCGCGTCCGCGGATTGTAAATGTTGTCACCCTTCTTGAGGTGGCCGGAATAAACGCGGAAGAAAACCAGCTTGCCGGCGTAAGGATCGGTCCAGAGCTTGAACGCCAGGGAGCAAAATTTCTCATTGTCGGTCGTTGGCACATTGACGGCGACTTCCGTACCCAGTTCATGGCCGGTCGCGCCGGGAATGTCGAGCGGACTGGGAAGATAATCAATGACGGCATCCACCAAAACCTGCACGGCTTTCTTCTTGAAGGCCGAACCGCATAAGACCGGCACCAGTTCAATCTTGCAGGTCAGCCGGCGGATGGCGGCCTTGAGCACCGGCGCCGTGATCGGCTTTTCTTCCAGCACCAGATTAGCGATCTCGTCATCCTTGTTGGAGACCGCATCAATCAATTCCGCGAGCCCAGCACTGGCGCGTTCCTGGTGCTCGGCCGGAATGTCCATGATCTCGTAATTCAAGCCTTCATTGGCTTCGCTGGGACCCCAGTTGATGACTTTTTGGTTGACCAGGTCAATCACACCCTCGAAGCCACCCGTGACCGGCTTGCCTTCGGCTTCCGTCGGACCCTGGCCCAGG
>JANOHH010000672.1:0-6446 GCA_031406395.1 Verrucomicrobiota bacterium
TCGGTTTCTGCCCTGTCCACCGCGGTGTACGCCGCGGCGTTGACGACCACGTTGGGGTGGATTTCGGCAACCAACCGCCGCAAGGCCGCCAGATCGGTGAAGTTGATCGCGGGATAATCCACCGCCGCGACTTCGGCCAACGGCGCGAGTGTCCTATGCAGTTCCCAGCCCACCTGGCCGTTCTTTCCGATGAGTAGAATCTTCATAGATTACAGCCGCAGATCAGAAGTGATTCAGGCAAAGAGACGTTCCTTCGGAATCTCCCGCAAACGCAGTCCCCGCGCGTCCTTCTCGGATAAATGCGGCGACTCCAGCGGCCATCGGATGCCGATCTCCGGATCGTTCCACGCCAGGGTCAATTCATTTTGCGGCGCGTAAGGTTCGGTGCATTTGTAAGCAAACAACGCCGTCTCGCTTAATACGGCGAAACCATGAGCAAAGCCCGGCGGAATGAAAAACTGCCGCTTGTTCTCGGCGGAAAGTGTCAGCCCGTGCCAGCGGCCGAACGTCGGCGAACTCCTGCGGATATCGACCGCCGCGTCGAACACCTCCCCGTGCAACACGGAAACCAGCTTGCCCTGCCCACCGGGATTCTGAAAATGAAGTCCCCGCAGAATGCCGCGCCGCGAGAGCGATACGTTGTCCTGCACGAAGTCCCCGGCGAGCCCAGCGTCCCGGTAACGCTGGCGATTCCACGTTTCCATGAAAAAACCACGCGCGTCCCCAAACACCTTCGGTTCGACCAGCAGCAGTCCGGGAATGTCGCAGGAGATTACGTTCATTCAGCAGTGACTTGAGTCAGACCTTCTGCGTTGCCGGCCGCCGCGCCTCCGCGATCACTTCCCGTTCCAAATATTCTCGATATTCACATTTCGGCATTTGGGCCACGAGCGTTTCGAGTTGGGGCAGTTGGAGAAAACCGCTGCGGAAGGCAGCTTCCTCCGGGCAACCGATCTTGATTCCCGTCCGTTTTTCAATGGTCTGCACGTACGCGCTGGCTTCATGCAAGCTGCTGCTCGTGCCGGCGTCCAGCCATGCGAAACCGCGCGGTAGCCGCTGCACGCGCAGTTTTCTCCGCCGCAAATACGAGACATTCAGATCAGTGATCTCCAATTCGCCGCGCGCCGAAGGCTGCTGCGCCTTGGTCAGCGCCACCACTTCGTTGTCAAAAATGTAGAGGCCGGGGACGGCGTAATTACTCCGCGGCATTTGGGGTTTTTCCTGAATTGAAATCACTTGGCCTTGCACGTCGAACTCCACCACCCCGTAGCGCTCCGGGTCATTGACGTGATAACCGAAAATGGTCGCACCGCCACGGAACTCAGCAAACGCCTTGCTGAATACCTCGCCGCCATAAAAAATATTATCGCCGAGAATCAACGCCACGTTATCGTCGCCGATAAAGGATTCGGCGATCAGGAAGGCTTGCGCGATGCCAGCGGGTTTGGCCTGCTCGCGATAATCAATCGTCAGCCCAAAACGACTACCATCGCCGAGCAGTTGCTTAAAGCGCGGCAGGTCCTGGGGTGTGGAGATCAGACAATGCTCCCGAATGCCGCCCTCGATTAAAGTGGTGAGCGCATAATAAACCATCGGTTTGTCATACACCGGCTGGAGTTGCTTGCTCGCCACCAGGGTCAGCGGATACAGCCGCGATCCCGCCCCGCCCGCCAATATGATGCCTTTCATTCTATTCATGTCTGACAAATCGAATCAATAAAGTGCAACCAAACCTGCCTGACGCAAGTCATTTGAGCGCACGCAATGCCTGTTGACTATGACCACTCCAACCCTGACGCATCACCGCGACTGCAACAAGACGCGAAATGCCCTCCCTAGGTGCTGGGGGTGGATGAGGGTTTTGAATTTCCGACATTGACTTGCCGTCCAGGAGCCATTGCGTGCTGGCTCCCTCCAAAAACGCTCAGCGATCCGCGTGAGAAACTGCGCCTGCGTCGCAAACATCTCCGTCCGCAAACCGGCAGTCTCGCCCGCTTTTCGGATCACGGAAAAATTCACATGCGCGGTGATATCCTGCCGGCCGGGATCGGCGAAAACCTCACTGCTCTGCTGGTGATTCCGATAGGCACGCAGTGTTCCCTGTGCGCGGTGTGGCGCAAAAAACTCTTCGCACTCGAGCCCGTAATCAAAGGTCAACAACTTGCCTCGCTGCAAAATGTCAGCCGCGTCGCTCCACCATTGCGCCGCCAGGGGACAGACCTCCGTAGTGAACCCGTTTGGCAAAATGCTGAGCAACTCCGTTGAAACACATGGTGCAATACTTAAACTCGCCTGAGCCTGAGGCAGGCGCACCCAAAGGTATTCGCCATCCTTCCACGCAACCCCCCACTCAAACCACACTTGCCGCTGGGCGTCCCAGCCAAGTCGGTGGAACGGCATGGCGTCGAGCAGTTCGTTGGCAATGATCACCCCGGTCAAGCCAGCCTTGCCCCGCGCCATCATCGTTAACGAATCAGCCCAGTGAACGAGAGCGGAAAACCCTTCCAAGGTTGCGCTCTGCCAATGCTGCCGGCGGATGGAAGGTTCAATGATCCAATATTCAATTCGCTGGATCAACTCCGGTCGCCGCCTCGACAACCATGTCAAAATATCTTTTGCCAGCCACCCTTTGTGCGCGCCGGCCTCGATTAGCAGGAATTTACCGTCCGAGACCTGTTCAACGTCCGCCTTGAGCCTTGGTCCGGCGTCGGAAATAGAGGAGGCGCGGCAGCCGGCCGATGGAGTCATCCAATCCGCTATTTGAAATGCTAGCAACTCCCCAAAAACGGACCCAACGCTAACACTGGTATAGAAATCACCGCGTCGACCGATGCTGTCATCATCCTTTTCATAGAATCCAGTATCGGGACAATACAATGCCAACTCCATGAAGCGCGCGAACGCAATTGCGCCTTGAACGCCAATTTCATCTCTAATTTTCTCGGAAAGTTTGTTCAAATACCGGTCGGCAAATTAAGTGGTGCGGGTTTAGCTTAGTGGGACACGGATTGCAAAGAATTTATGGCAAAGATTGATTCATTCTTCAACTTGATGTTTGAGCAGAAGGCATCCGACGTGCATCTTTCGGCGGGCAATAACCCCATGCTACGCATCAATGGCGAACTCCAGCGCGTCGAGCATCCGCCACTCGAAAACGATTCGCTCAAGGCCATGCTATACGAGATCGCACCGGAATATAAGCTCAAAATCTTTGAAGAAACCGGCGACGTGGATTTTGGTTACGAAATTCCGAATATTTCTCGTTTTCGCGCAAACTTCTTCAATCAAAAAAATGGCATTGGCGCAGTCTTTCGGCAGATTCCCAGCAAAGTTCTCTCCTTTGAAGATTTTGAAAAATTCGACGCACCGCTGCCCGCGGTCCTGAAGAAATTCGCCATGCTCCATAAAGGCTTGGTGATCGTCACCGGTCCGACGGGCTCGGGCAAATCAACCACGCTCGCAACGATGATTGATTACGTGAACAAGAACCGGCGGGACCACATCATCACGATGGAAGACCCGATCGAGTTCGTGCACGAGAGCAAGAACTGTTTGGTAAACCAACGTGAAGTTGGTATGCACACGAAAAGTTTCTCCGCTGGACTGAAGGGCGCATTGCGCGAAGACCCCGATGTCGTGCTGATCGGTGAAATGCGCGATCTGGAAACGATTGAAATGGCGATATTGGCGGCCAACACCGGGCACCTGGTCTTCGGAACACTTCACACCCCCAGCGCCGCCAAGACCGTGGACCGCATCATTGATGTTTTCCCGGCGGACCAACAAAATAAGATTCGCACAACGTTGTCTGAGTCACTCAAAGGTATTGTCGCGCAAAATTTATTCAAACGCATTGATAAGAAAGGTCGCGTGGCGGCGCTGGAAATATTGGTCTTTACCACGGCCATTGCCAACCTGGTCCGTGAAGGCAAAACGCACCAGATTCCAGGCATGATTCAAGTCGGCAAGCGACTCGGCAACCAACCACTTGACGATGCCATCATGGAGCATGTGCGCATGAAGCGCATTTCGCCCGAAGAGGCGTACGACAAATCACTCGACAAACGTAAATTCCGGGCGCTGCTCGCCCACCCGCCAGAAGAGGACGAGACATAATTTTATGATGCGACACCCGGAACTGAATCATGTCCTTGCAGCGATGCTGGATTCGCAGCCGGAAGTTTCCGACCTGCTGTTTACCGTCAGTCGCCCGCTCCAAGTGGAAGCCTACGGCGAGCTCAAACCCGTCAACGTTGACCCCCCCCTGGACCGACTCACACCCTATCAGACCGAAGCCATTGCTCTGAATCTCATCGGCGAGAACCAGTGGCACTTGCAGGATTTGATGCGAAAAGGCTCGTGTGACACGTCTTACCAACTCGGCGAGCGGGCCCGTTTTCGCGTCAACATTTTTTCCCAACGTGGTCAATACTCCATCGTCTGCCGCAAGCTCAACACCGTCATCCCGACACTCGCAACGTTGAAGTTCCCGGAGTTGTTGCAACAGATACCTCGCGAAAAAACCGGCCTGGTGCTGGTGACCGGCGCCACGGGCTCCGGCAAATCCACCACCGTGGCCGCGGTCCTCAATGAGATAAACCTCAGCAAGTCAGTTCACATCGTCACCCTCGAAGACCCGGTCGAGTACGTTTATCCGAACGTTCGTGCCACGTTCAATCAGCGCGAACTCGGCACGGACTTTGATTGTTTTGCAAGCGGTCTGCGCGCGGCGTTGCGCCAGGCACCCAAGATAATCCTCGTCGGGGAGATGCGTGATCGCGAGACCGTAAGCATTGCCCTGAGCGCGGCCGAGACCGGTCACCTGGTCGTGAGCACGCTGCACACAATTGATGCGGGCCAGACCATCAATCGCATCCTGGGTATGTTCGAACCCGAAGAGCAGGAACAGATTCGGTTGCGCCTCGCGGACTCATTGCGCTGGGTCGTCAGTCAACGCTTGGTGCCACGGATTGGCGGTGGTCGCCACGCCATGCTGGAGATCATGGGCTCAAACCTGCGCACTCAGGAAACGATTCGCCTCGGCGAGAGCGAGGGTAAGAGTTTTTACGAAATTATTGAGGCCAGTTACGCATTCGGCTGGCGCACCTTCGATCAGGCGGCACTGGAGGCTTTTGAACTTGGCCAGATCACCGAGGATAACGCCCTGCTCTACTGCTCCAAGCGTGGCACCGTCACCCGCGGCTTGGACAATATGAAGAAAGCCCGAGGCGAAATCACGACCACCGCCGGTTCGCTCCGCATGAAAGGGTTGATCGATCCACTGGGCAGCGCCCGTCCCGCTCCCGCTGCGACTCTCAAAATCAAGTAAACCATGAACGACCAATTCGAATTCATTAGTGCAGCGGACAAACCCGCGTTGCTCGCCTTCTCGACGCCGGAGTGGCTGGATGCAGTGAAACTTGCATTGCAGGAACTTGGCTACAAGGTTCACACCGCCGCGACGCACAGCGATTTCTTGATCCGCTTCAGCCAGGTGCGGTATCAGGTTGTCATCGTCGAGGAGCGGTTTGCTGCCAATAATCTGGAAGAGAATCTCACGCTACAAGCTTTACAGCAGATGCCCATGAACCAGCGCCGACACGCCACCATCGTGTTGCTGGGGGAATCGTTCCAAACCTTCACGCCCCTGCAAGCTTTCCAACAAAGCGTGCATGCGGTCATCAACAGTTCGGAACTTTTTCTCATCAAACAACTCATTGAAAAGTCGGTCGCCGACAATCAGATGTTTTTGCACAGTTACAACGAAGTGCAGTCACGTCTCTACGCGACGACCGCGCGTTGAGCAGAAAGGCCCACACTTGCTTCCCACGGCGCCGCGCAGTGATAACGCGCGAAGTTGCGTGAACTTTTCACGCGCTCCACTATCTTGGCGGCATGACTCGCCTCGATCAGGCACTTGTAGAGCGCGGAATCTGTGAAAGCCGCGAGAAAGCCAAACGCGCGGTCATGGCCGGCCAGGCGCTGATTAACGGGCTACCAGCGCGCAAGGCCAGCGATTCCGTGCGCCCCGGGGACAATCTCACACTGGCAACACCGGAAAAATTTGTCAGCCGCGGTGGTTACAAACTCGCCCACGCCCTCCAGCATTTTCAAATCGACGTAACCGGCCTGACGGCGATTGATCTAGGTGCCTCCACCGGCGGCTTTACCGACTGTCTCTTGCAGACCGGGGTCCGCCAAGTATTCGCGGTGGACGTTGGCCACGGCCAGTTGGCTTGGAAACTCCGCAATGATGCCAGAGTCAATGTCATGGAGAAAACCAACGCCCGCCATCTCACACCGGCCCAGTTCCCTGCCCCATTCACACCCGTAGACCTCATCGTCATTGATTGCTCCTTTATCTCGCTGCGCAAAATTCTCCCGCCGACCGTTGCATTGTTACAAACGCCCGGTAGAATCGTCGCGCTGATCAAGCCGCAATTCGA
>JANOHH010000723.1:0-2470 GCA_031406395.1 Verrucomicrobiota bacterium
GCCACCACCCTTCCAGAAATCCTTAATTCCCTGCGTACCGGACTGAAAGCGCTCACCCGGGCGGACAACGAACCAGCCCGCGTTCAAACACTTCATGCCCTGATCGGGCACACCCGCACCTTGACCCGCAACGCCAACATCGCCGGCTTTGCGCCTGTCGCGCAATTGTCGGAAGCACTGGAAGCCCTGCTCCTGGACTTGTGCGAAAAACCCACCAGCATTACCGCATCCACCCAGCGCACCGCGGCGACCGCCGTGGATTGCCTGGGCTTCCTTTTTGACAGCGCCAAGGTCGGCAAACAGCTCGATGTCAGCACCGCAAAAATCCTCGTCGTGGACGACGATGTCGTTTCGCGTCGTGCCATCACGCAAGCCTTGGGTAAGGCAAAACTCAAATCCACCGCCGTCGAGGATCCCAACGTCGGCTATCAACTCCTGACCAAGGATGCCTTCGACCTCATTTTCCTCGACGTGGACATGCCCGGCATGAACGGCTACGAGCTTTGCACCAAGTTGCGCGCGCTGTCGCGTCACAAAACTACTCCCGTCGTTTTCGTCACCGGTCTGAATGGCTTCGAGGCCCGCGCCAGTTCGATGATGAGCGGCGGCAACGACTTCATTGCCAAACCCTTTCATTTCATGGAACTCGCCGTCAAAGCCATCATCTACATCCTGCGAGGGAAAATCGGCACTCCGAAACAGCCGTCAAAATCAGGTTCCCCCAGCGGCCATCGTTAGAACCCATTCGCCCGTCCGTTTTTGGTAATCCTCAGCCTTTTATTGATTTCAGCCGCGATGAACAGAATGTCACTGCCTAGGCATCCAGTGCCATTCCTGAGTACGAGTGGGCGACTCCGGCGAGCGGGCCAAGCTCGAATTGTGCGTCCGGGCCAAAGTTCGGCGGCCGAAGCCTTGATTTCTTCGATCCACTCATGATTCTGATGCGCGGGGCGTGCGGCATTCGAGCAGAGTCTTCAGCGATTCAATGCCCACCGGCTCGCCTTCAGACGGCTTTCTGGCCGCGACTTGGCGTGCAACGTACGTGCAGCGAGGAGCCTTGCGCTCTGTTGTTTCAGCTTTCGCCATTGTGAGATTTTTCCTGCCAACTCATGACCATAGCCGACACGGACCACCGCCCTGCGCCAAGGTTCGCTCTTTCACAACTCCCAGCCCGGCCGGTATTCGTAGTGGAGAAAACGATTCGCGTCCGGGTCATTCGTGACTTTTAGGTTCGCGCTGTCCCAAAGCAGGGTATCGCCGCCGTTGCGGACGCAGACCATCCCGAGCAGCACGGCTTCCGTCAACGGACCCGCGAAGTCGAAATTTGATCGCGTCGGCGATCCAGTGCGGCAGGCCAGCAGCCACTCTTTGTGATGACCCACGGAGCGCGGCAGCGTCTTTGCTGGGCGCACATAGGCCTTGTTGCGCGATTCCGGGATCAGCCGCGGGGTTTCTCCGCCCCACCCTTCGACGAGCATCTTGCCTTTGTCGCCCACAAAGATGATGCCGTCCTCGCGATTCAACTCCCGGCCCTCCTCCAGTTCTTGCGGCCGCGGCGGCATGATACCGCCATCGTACCAGTGCAATGTCACCGCCGGCAGTGCGCCACGCGCCGGGAACTGATAATGGACCACATTGGCGACTGGGACGCTGTCGGGAAACACCGGCGTGGAACTGGCCTGCACACCCGTCGGTGCGCCGAGGTTCAAAGCCGAAAACACCGGCGCGAGGTTGTGGATGCCCATGTCGCCAAGGCCGCCGGAGCCGAAATCCCACCAGCCGCGCCATTTGAAAGGTGCGTAAGCCGGATGATATGGACGCAACGGCGCCGGCCCCAGCCACAAGTCCCAATCCAGCGTAGCTGGCACGGGGGGCGTGTCGGTCGGTCGATCAATGCCCTGCGGCCACCAGAACGGCAGTTTGCCGCGATGCGTCGGGCGGTCCGACCAGACATGCACTTCGCGCACGGGCCCGATGGCGCCGTCGGCGAGCCACTCGTTGATGAACCGATTGCCCTCGAAGGCCATGCCCTGATTGCCCATCTGCGTGGCCACCTTGGCCTCCCGCGCCGCGAGCGTCACCGCGCGTGCCTCCTTCACGGTGCGGGTGAGCGGCTTTTCACAATAGACGTTCCGGCCCAGCTTGAGCGCCATCATGGTCACCGGGGCGTGGATGTGGTCCGGCGTCGCCACCACGACCGCGTCCAGGGTTTTCTCGGTCTCGAGCAACCTGCGATAATCCTTGTAGCGCTTGGCGGCAGGAAATTTCGTGCCCGCGCGACTGACCTGGTTTTCATCCACGTCGCAAAGCGCGAACACGTTCACGTCTTCGACCGCGACAATTTCATCGAGGTCGGCGTTGCCCTGACCGCCCAGGCCGACGAAAGCGATATTCAATTTTTCATTGGGCGACAGCCGGCGCGGCGCCCCGGAGGCGCGGCGGGTTTGGAGCAAAAGATTTCCCGCGGCGA
>JANOHH010000758.1:0-4011 GCA_031406395.1 Verrucomicrobiota bacterium
CATCCCAACATCATCAATATTCTTGAGGACTCCGAAGGCAATCTCTGGGTTGGCACCCGCGGGGGTGGTCTCAATCGACTCAGTCCGCAAGCCGTCCAACTGATTGGTCTGTCCTCCGGACTCCCGTTCGCCAGCGTCCGATCCGCCGGTGAGGATGCTACCGGATCGCTCTGGCTGGCGGGACAAAACGGAGCGTTGAGTTACCGGAGCAACGGCCTTTGGAGCCTCGTGACGAGCAATTCCGGCTGGCTCGGGGGTGCGGTTGCCTGCGTGGCGGTCGAGCCCGGCGGCGGCATCCTCCTTGGCACGCGGAACCATGGCGTCTTCCGGCATCAGAACGGCGCGTTTACTCCACTGGCTCTGAACTCGCAATTGGCGAACCGCGCCATCGCTTCCCTTTATCCTGGTGCCAAGGGCGATCTGTGGGTCGCCATCAGCAACGGCGTGGCTCGCTTCCGGGGCCACGACGGCAGCCTGAAACATTTTCCATTGCCTCCCGGAGTTAGTGATGTTCGCTCGATGATGGAAGACTCGTTCGGTAACCTTTGGATGGGGACCACGTCGGATGGCTTGTTGTTACGCATCCACGGCGATACGCTTAGCAACGAAACCACCAACGTCATGGCTGCACCCAAGCACATCCGGTGTCTGCAAGTCACCAGCGATGGCAGCCTTTGGCTCGGTTTTGCCGGCCAGGGATTGGGCCGATTCAAGAACGGAAATTTTTTCCAGTTCCGCACCGGCCAGGGTTTATGGGACGAATATATTTCTCAGATCCTTCCCGATGACCGTGGGCATCTGTGGATTGCTGGAAATCGAGGCCTCTTCCAGGTCGCGCAGTCGGAACTGGAAGCCGTGGCCGAGGGGCGTTCCGCCAAGGTGCGGTCCGTGGTTTTCGGGCGGGGCGAAGGCGTGCCCAATCTGCAGGCGTCCTTCGGGGTCTGTCCCGCCGCGACCCAAACCCGGGACGGCCGACTGTTGATACCCATGCTGACGGGCTTGGTGATCGTGGAACCGCAGGTCCTGCAGAAAAACCCGCCGCCGCCGCCAGTCATTGTCGAACGCCTGAGAGTCAATGGCCGCATTATTGCCGCCTACGATATTCCCGGCGGATCCGATTTCACCACTGGGTCACTCCCCGTCAACTTGCGCGGGCTTCCGGCCCCAGTTCACCTCGGCCCCGGGGTCAGTGAACTGGAGTTTGAATTCACGGCCTTGAACCTGACGGCCCCCTTGAATGTAACTTTTCGCTACCAGCTCGAGGGGGTGGATAAAGATTGGGTGGCGGCCGACACCGCGCGGGTTGCACGCTATGCCAATGTCCCGCCGGGTGCGTACCGCTTCCGCGTGTCCGCGTGCAACCACGAAGGAATTTGGAATGAGACCGGCGCCACCGTTGCGCTAACGGTCGATCCGCACCTTTGGCAGCGGACTTGGTTCCGGTTTGCCATCGCGATTGCTGGTTTCTCTCTGTTCGGGGGCGGGTTGGTGCTGACGGTGCGCCGGCGGTATCGGCGCAAGCTCGAGCGGCTCGAACAGCAACACGCCCTGGAGCGCGAACGAACGCGCATCGCGCAAGATCTCCATGACGATCTGGGTGCGGGATTGGTCGAGATCAACTTTGGCAGCGAACTGGCCCAGGATCCGGCGCTGGGTGCCGACGAAGTGCGCGAGCACACGCGGGAGATCGGCACCCGGGCGCGGGAGATGGTCACCGCGCTCGACGAAATTGTCTGGGCGGTGAATCCCAAGCACGACAATGTGTCGTCGCTGGCCAGCTATTTTTGCCAGTTCGCGCAGCATTTTCTGAAAACAACCCCCATGAAATGTCACCTGGAAGTGGACAAGGATCTTCCCCCCGCGCCGCTGAACGCCGAGCAGCGTCACAGTTTGTTCCTCGCCTTCAAGGAGGCGCTCTCCAATGTGGTCCAACATTCTCGCGCGACGGAATTACGGCTCGCCATCACCGCCGCGGGCGGCATCCTGACGGTGGCCGTCAGCGACAATGGCCGCGGTCTCAATCCCGACGCGCCCCACGACCGAAACGGGGCGGACGGACTGGGCAACATGCAGCGCCGGTTGCAACAGCTCGGCGGTCGCTGTCAATTGGCCAGCCGACCGGGCCAGGGCATGACGGTCACATTCAAAGTGCCGCTGGCCGGCAGGAACAACTGAAGCGCCGGATAACTCAATTGAGGTATTGTGAACGTCACCCAACCAACGCACCGTGGGCAGAGAAAAGTCTTGAGTCGTGAGTCTGGGGTCCTGAGTCCCCGAGGCCCGAGACCCAAGCCGTCAAACGGCAAACTTTTCACCTATGACCGCGGATGCTCATCCAGATCAAGGGCCGGCTCTAGCCGTTCGGTCGGACGTTATGACTACGGTCGCACTCGTTGAAGACAGCGCGCCGATGCGCCGCAATCTCGAGCGTATGTTGCGTCGAGCACCTGGCGTCCGCTGCGTCTGCGCCTGCGGCACGGCCGAAGAGGCGCTCGAACAGATTCCCCGTTTCAAGCCCGACGTGGTTTTGATGGATATCAATCTCCCCGGCGCTTCGGGCATTGAATGCACCGCCCGCCTCAAACAGCAACTGCCCGCCATGCAGGTCATCATGCTGACGGTTTACGAGGACACCGCCAGTATCTTCAGTGCCCTGAAAGCCGGGGCGTGCGGCTATCTGTTGAAGCGCTCCTCGCCGGCCGAAATTCTGGAAGCGCTGGCCAACGTGCAAACCGGGGGCGCACCGATGACGAGCGAGATCGCGCGCAAGATCGTGATGACTTTTCAGTCGCCCGCCTTGGGCGCGGGCGAAGCCGCCACCCTTTCGGCGCGGGAGCAGGAAATCCTCAAGCTGCTTTCGCAGGGAAAAGTGAGCAAGGAAATCGCCGACCAACTGGCGATCAGCTACCACACGGTCCGGGTGCATACCAAACACATTTACGAGAAGTTGCATGTGCGTTCCCGCTCGGAAGCCGTGTTGAAATTCATGGCCGACAAAGGGGTTGCCGCGAGCGGCGCAACGACTCGGCCAAGCTAATCCAAGCCCTGCACCCGGAAACCGACTGCGCGGTCCGTCCCTCAGCCAGGTACAGTGGCGAGCTTGGTTGCATTTGCTGGACTCAAAGCCACACCCCGGTCAGCAACAAGAAACCACCCGCCACAGAGGTCGGATTTTCCCGGTGGCGCGGGGACCAAAGGTTTAGGTCGCCAGCGACCGGCCGCCCGCGCTCGCATCATTTTGCCGAATCCATGCGGAAGATTTTTTAACGCAAAGACGCAAAGGTGCGGAGACGCAAAGAAAAAGAACTGGAAATCCGACGGACTGAGCATCCCTGACTGGTGTGTCCCCGTTGGCAGTGCTTTCCTTTGCCGTTGGCAGTCCCATCTTGGCGGCTTTGTAACTTTGCAGTGCTAGCTCCGAACATCGTCGCGTCCTGCGAAGATTTTTTAACGCAGAGGACGCGAAGGTTCGCGCCGAGGAACGCGGAGGTGAATTTTCTTTGCGGCCTCCGCGAGCACCTTTGCGGCCTCTGCGTTTAATCCGGCTGTCCGGTATTTTGGTTGTGGCTTCGCTGCGCTGTGCCTTTGCGTTGAATTCCGACTACATCGTTCCGGCTTATTTAGTATCACTTCCGCGGCTTGGCCGCTTGGCGCCGTGGCATTGATTTCCGACTGAATCCGGCTACCGCTCCGTCCGGATTGGCGTTTATCAGCGCCGATCAGCGATTTCATCGAACCAATCCGCCTCGGATCCGGGGTGAACATGGGCAATTGCCAGTTCGCTGCCTTGTCCCCCGCGCATACCTCAATTGAGTTATTGGCATCCGGCACAGAATCATGAGATGCTCACTGACGCATTACCCAGCCCCGCGCCGTGCGAGCACTTTGAAAAGACTGACGCGGACCGGCAATGCTGAATATTAACAGCGGGATCAACCGAATCAGCCAAGCGTTGAGCGAACCGCGTTCGCTCAACGGGACAACCGGAACAACAGTAAAAAACGAAAGTAA
>JANOHH010000778.1:0-1010 GCA_031406395.1 Verrucomicrobiota bacterium
CGTCCACTGCCGCCAACCCGTCGAGCGCCTCGTGGACGGCAAGCAACTCATCCGTGGGAACGTGGATTTCAATGCGCGATTCGTGCAATTCTTCCGGTGCGGCCAATCCGGAAGACTGGCGGACCGCGCGTTTGCGGGCGCGGTCGATGAGAATGCGGCGCATGGCCTCCGCGGCGGCGGCGAAGAAGTGCGCGCGATTCTGAAACTGCGCCGATTCCTTCCCCGCCAACCGCAGCCACGCCTCATGGACCAGCGCGGTCGGCTGAAGCGTATGGCCGGAAACTTCGTTGGCCATCTTGTGCGTCGCGAGTTTGCGCAATTCCTCATAAACCAGCGGGAGCAGTTGATCGGCGGCCTTGGGATCGCCCGCATCAATAGCGTTGAGCAGCTGGGTGACGTCGGACATGGGCGTGATGGTAGGCCGCAGCCCGCGGAAGGCGAGCGCGTTCGCGGGGAAAAAAAGGCGGATAGACATCGCACTCGAACGCTGGTCATGCTTGAAACAACGCCTTCCAACTCCGCATTTTCAAGGATGAGTGCGCCTTTATTCAGCCAGCCAGTTGCACGCCATTGTTACTTCAGCAGGAGCGCCCGAACTCGCGATCGTCCCGCCGGCGCTGCCCATCATGAGGCGTGGAAACACGCACGCTCAAGCTCCGCCAACGAATCCTTGCTGGCGCAACGCCTCGAACAGTACCAGCGCGGCACAGTTCGACAGATTCAGTGACCGCGATTGCTCATTAAACATCGGGATGCGCAACCAATGCGCGCGGTTTTGTTCGACCAGGGACTTCGGCAGCCCCGCCGTCTCCCGCCCGAATACAAGGTAGTCGTCCGCCGCGAACTGTACCTCGGTGTAGAGCTGCGGCCCACCGGATTCAATGAACCACAACCTTGCGGTCGCCGGGAGTTTATCCGCAAAGGCGCGCCAGCTCGCCCAGCGCTGCCATTGGACGTGCTGCCAGTAATCCATCCCGGCGCGTTTGAGCCGGGCGTCATCGAGCTTGAAA
>JANOHH010000804.1:0-9489 GCA_031406395.1 Verrucomicrobiota bacterium
TGTCCTCGGGTTGAATCACGCAACCAGTTGAATCCAAAAATCATTTCCCGGCAAGTCGCAACCTCAGTTATTTCAACCGGCCACCACCGTGCAGCCTTGTGTGCGGCCACTCTTCTTCTCGGCTGGGCGTTGGGGCGGGGCTGGGGATGAGTCAGGTTGAAGTCGGCAGGCTCGCAGCAAGCCGCGGCGGACACAGTCAGCCCGGCTGCCCGTGAACAAGATCGCTTCCGCCGATCCACGATTCGGGGGGCAAGACCGGCTAGGAATTGATCCGTCGTTGAAAAACAGCAGCGGGATCATGTTGTGCCGTATCGCGGGTTGCACTTTACCTGCGTGGATGACCTTCGATCTCCCGCTTTCTTCAGGCCGGCTAGAGCGATGCCAGCCATCAAATCTTGTACTGCGGAATTTTCAGCAGCTTTCCGTTCTTGACGGCCGATTGGTGTGCCACAATCCCGGCCACGGTCAGGTTCAGGGCCATGGCAATATCCACGAGCGGCTTCCGGTCCTGGAGGATGGCGGTGACGAATTCGTTCATAAGATAACCGTGCGAACCACCGTGTCCGCCCCCCGCGACCCCGGGCGGAAGCGGCGGTCGATTGGTGGGCGGCAATGCATTCTCGAGCCCGTCATACTTGCCGTAATAGGAACCTTTTTGCCCGCGAACCCGCCCCATCTCCCCGCTGGCGCCCGGCGTATCCCAACTCACCGCCATCCGCGACATCCCGCCTTCGCTGGTGCGAAACAAGGCGACCTCCGTGCCGAAAGCATTTCGGTAACGATTGTTCACCGGCTGCAAATGCTTGATCCGGCTAGGCATGCCCAGGCAGGAAACCTCGGTAAAACTCCCACCCGTCACGCCCACATAGTAGGCATTCGAGTGCGTCGGATACCATTGTGGTGGCAGCCCTACCCGCCAACCCTGATAGGAATCGATCGGCTCTTCCATGAAATGATAATACTCGCCTTCGGAATACACGAGTTGCCCAAGCCCCCCGGTGTGGTAAATCTGCCGCATCGCGTAAAGCTCTTCGTGAAAACAGGACGTCTCGAACATCATGTACTTGCGACCACTCGCCTTGACGGCGGCGAATAGTCTGTCGGCATCCTTGAGGGAGCCAAACACCGCCGGCACGGCCGTGGCCACATGCTTGCCGTGCTTCAGTACCTCGATGCAATGCCGGGCATGACTGGGAGCGTCGGTGGCCACGAAGACCGCTTCGATCCGATCGTCTTTCACCAGTTCTTCGAGCGAAGGATAAGTTTTGGTGCAGCGCGTCACCTTGGCCAACTCGGCACACCGCTCGGGAAAAAGGTCGCTGACGGCCGCGACTTCGACATTCGGATGGTCCTGAAAACCAAACGCCGCGGCGAACTTGCAGACGCCGTAGCCCACGAGGCCTACTCGAATTTTGCGGTCGGAAACCGGTTTCCATCCGGCGGAGGCGTTGGGATTTTCAGCCGCATTCTCGAAACCTTGGATGGGCTTATCCTCGGCCTGCGCGATCGGGGCCAAGGTCAAGCCGGCGGCCGTAACGCCCATGGCGTGCAAAAAAGCGCGACGGGTGAAGATGCTGGACGTAGCGGGCGGGTTGACAGTCGCTGCCACAGGGCTTGCCCCGTCATGGCTCAGCAGTTGTTGTTTCATCATGCAAAATTAGCTGCGTCCGTGACGGCAGGTCAACTTCGTAAGCTTCCAACTAAAAAAGCGCATCCGATCTTGGAACGCGCTTACCCTCTGGTTGCGGGCTGAGGGTTCGAGGTCGGAAGGCAGCTAGCCCTCCCCCCAATCAAGCGGCTACCGCCGACATTGGAATTTTCAAACTAACACCGGCTAAAAGATGGGCACTTGCTCGGGCCCGACTTGGAAAAGCCGACCTAA
Organism: Verrucomicrobiota bacterium; assembly: GCA_031406395.1. GTDB lineage: Bacteria > Verrucomicrobiota > Verrucomicrobiia > Limisphaerales > JADLHS01 > JADLHS01. The sequence goes on from JANOHH010000804.1 coordinate 1,883, forward strand.
ATCCCGGTCGTTAACTCCGGACGAAGGGTTGGCCGGCCACGCAATCCAGCCCCACGGGAGCGGGGTTTTTCGGCTGATCTCCATGGTTCTCGGCTCCCGCCAGCGCCAAGTTTCGGCGTGGCCGTCGGCAAAAGTGAAAGTGCAACCATTGTTGTGCCGCGTGGCCGGGAAGCTGATCCAGTCCCACTGGGCGGTGCCGAAAAGCCGGAAACCGGGGGCGTTGACCGCAAAGGTTGACTGCTGGATGCTTTTTTCGTGTTCGTCAATGAACACCAGTGCGCGGGCGGGCCCCGGCTTGAGAATCTGCGACGTTTTGTGCCAGCACTTGCGGTAGTCGGCGTCCCTTGGATTCGTGATCGCGTTCATATAGATGCTCATGGACACGGTGCGGGTCCGGGGGATTTGTCCCTGATCGCGGACGGTGGAGATGTCGGCGGGGCATTTGTAGATGCCGACCGACTGGTTGTAGCGGAACAGCGCGCCATTTTGAATATTGGTCAAGGTGGCGTCCGTGTAGGCGTTGCCGTGCAGCCAGGAATTGGCCTTGGTCGTCAAGGCGGTACGGGAAGCGACGTACACGACGGCTTCATTGGCAGGGAGATTATCCCCTTGGTCGTCGGTGTACATCTGCCAGCAAAATTGAAGCTGGCGATAATTGTTGAGACAGCCGATCTGCTGGGCCTTGGCCTTGGCCCGACTCAAGGCCGGCAGCAACATGGCGGCCAGAATGCCGATGATCGCGATCACCACCAGCAACTCGATAAGCGTGAATGCCCGCGACGGGTTGGCGACAGATTTCATCTGAATTCGTTTTGGAAAGTAACCGCCGACGCGAGCAGTCTCCGGCTTTCGCCCGCCCGGACCTGGGAAAAACGAGCCATGTGCATCCCCTGACGTCGGGGGGGGGCGTGACCGAGGTTGGAGTTTTCAAATCGGCTCTTGGAGTTCGTCATTGGCTCGACATCATTTAGCCCCTGGCCCCCGTCCGCGCAACCGTTTTTTCCCAGCCAGTGTATTCGATAAGGCATCGCGACTAAACCGCGCACACCGTAACGATCTCAACCCGGATCAGGCTTACAAAAGTTGACCGGAAGAAAATAGAACTGGTGCAGGATTCCCATCCCGGGAAGAACCTCAAAATAGTCTTGTTCGCAGGAAAAACCGGCGTAATGCTCTTATCCAGTAAGCACTTCAACCAGACGCCAACGAATGAAGCGATCCTTCACCCATTACCTGCCCTACGCTCGTGAGCGATTGAAGCTTCTCGTCCCCGGCCCTCCCAGTGGCGCCGTCGCCAATCGTCACACCCAGAGGCGATGGGCGGCTTTTACCTTGATCGAGCTCCTCGTTGTCATCGCCATTATTGCCATCCTGGCGGCGATGCTCCTCCCCGCGTTGTCGTCGGCCAAGGAAAAAGCCCGACGCACGGGTTGCGTCAACGCGCTGCGCCAATTGGGATTGGCGCTGCAAATGTATGGCGGTGACTGGAACGACAAATTGCCCCAAGGCAACCGCGACGACGGATACACGCACACGATCTGGATCAGCACAAATACCTTCAACGCCATCAAACAGTACAGCGCGACCAACATGGTCAACTGCCCGAGCCTGGAAGGAACTTTTCAGTATTATCAAGCTCCCTACGGTTGGGTGATTGGTTACAGTTACAACGGCGCCCACAAGAAACCGGCGACGGGCTGGCCGGGCGAACCGGCGCCCCGGTGGGTTTCCCCGCAGAAATTCACGGACAATCCCGGTCTGTGCCTGGCGGCCGATCTCAATGCCTGGACCGAAGCCGCGCCGGGATGGGTCATTGCCCCACACTGCCGAGGCGGGGCGGCGAAACAAGCTGGCGTCCCATTCCTAAATGTGAACACCAAAACACTGCCCAAAACGGTCGGCGCGCTGGGTGGCAACAGCCTTTTGCTCGATGGCTCAGCCGGCTGGAAGAGCATCAGCAAAATGACCAATTACTGGGCGTCGCCCGATGGCGGTTACTGGAATGCCTGGTAACCCAAAAGCCAAAGGCTGATCACCCATGCAAGCTTCCTTGCTTCTCTTCACAACGATTGCCTTCGCCCTGCTCACCGCCCCGCAGCTCGTCGCCGCCGGGGCGGGCCTGGAGCCGGCGGCGCTCACCGTGGAGAGCGATTCGCTGCGTCTGACGGTAGGAACCAACGCGCTCACCCTTGAATTCACTGATAAAGTCTCCGGCACGAACTACTGCGCCCGAAATCCCAGCGCTGCGTTCGCGCGCGTGAAAAAGGCCGGGAAGCTCTTCGCAGCAACAACCGCCCGGCTGATCGATGACCGGCTGGTGCTCGACTTCGTCGACGCCGGCGTCAGCGCGGCACTGCGAATTCTCGGCGCGAAACAGAGTGTCACAGTCGAGGTGCTTGCGGTCACCGGCGCGGACGTGGAGGAATTTGTGTTTGCCGATGTGCCGCTCACTTTGAAAGGCGCGGAGTCGGAACCGTTCGCCGGCTGCGCATTGGCATTGAATCTCCAGACGAACGTGCGCGAGTTGCCGCGCGCGGCGAGCCGGCTGGAGGCGAGTTGTTATCCGCGCTTTGGTTTCACCGGCGCGAAGGTCGCTTTGATCGGTTGCCAACAGAAGGATTTGCGCGGCGTGCTTCAGGAAGTGGTGACCGCTGCGCCGGATCGGCCGCATTCACCGATTGGCGGACCCTGGGCGCTCGACGCGGAAATCAATCAGGGCTCCTACCTGTTCAACTTCTCTGACCTTTCCGAAGAGAAGGCGGATGATTGGATCAAGCTCGCGCGCAGTCTGGGCATGAACCAGATTGATTTCCACGGCGGCGGCTCGTTCCGCTTCGGCGATTGCGAGCCGAACCCGAAGACGTATCCAAAGGGGCGCACGAGTCTTAAGGCCGTCGTGGATAAGCTGCACGCCGCCGGGCTCAAGGCCGGGCTGCACACCTACGCATTTTTTATGGACAAGAAATGCCCTTGGGTTACGCCCGTGCCGGATGCGCGGCTGGCCAAGGACCTGACGTTCACGTTGGCCGAACCACTCGACGCCAGCACCAACCTGACCACGGTGTCCGTCACCGAGCCGACCACCAAAATGTCCGCCCTCACCGGCTTCTTCGTGCGCAACAGCGCAACCCTGCACGTGGACGATGAACTCATCCTCTACTCCGGTGTGAGCCAGACGGCGCCCTACGCCTTCACCAACTGTCAGCGCGGAGCCTGGGGCACGCGGGTGGCTTCCCACGCGAAAGGCGCGAAAGTTCACCACCTCAAGGAATGCTTCGGACTGTTCGTGCCGGATGGCGACACAACCCTGCTCGCGGAGGTCGCGGCAGCTACGGCCCGGACTTTCAACGAGTGCGGCTTCGACATGATGTACCTCGACGCGCTCGACGGCGAAGACATCCTCGGCGGCTCGGAGAACGCCTGGCATTACGGCTCGAAGTTCGTCTTCGAACTCTGGAAGCGTCTCGACCATCCGGCGCTCATGGAAATGAGCACGTTCCATCATCATCTGTGGTATGTCCGCTCGCGGATGGGTGCGTGGGATCATCCGACCCGGAGCCACAAGCGGTTTATTGACCTTCACAATGCCGCAAACGCGGACGGATACCGGATGTTCCTCCCCATGCACCTCGGCTGGTGGGCCGTGAAAACCTGGACGGGGCCGCAAGGCGAACCGACTTTTGCGGATGACATGGAATATCTTTGCGGCAAGGCGATCGGTAACAATGTTGGCTTTTCGCTCATGGGCGTGGACCCGGCGAAGTTCGCGAAGAATCCCGCGCTGCAACGCCTCGGCGGGATCACGCGACAATACGAGGAGTTGCGCCACGCGAAGTATTTTCCGGAATCGGTGAAGGCCCGGCTGCGCGTACCGGGCGATGAATTCACGCTCGATCAGTCGCCCGATGGCAAGTGGCAATTCCGGCCCGCGCATTATACGAAGCACAAAGTCGAAGGCCGCGATGATCGAACGGCGACGTGGACGGTGACCAATCCGTTTGCCGCGCAACCGCTGCGCGTGCGCCTGGAGGTTTTGATGTCGGCCGAGGCTTACGACGCCACCAACGCCATCACGGTAACGGAGTTCGAAGACGGAAAGGCATTTCCCGATCGCGCCCAGGTCAACGGAGTGTCTGCGACGCTACAGCCTTCAACAAACCACGTAAGAGCCGGCGCGATCAGCGGATTGATCACAGCCACCAACGCCCGGCCCGAACGTACCGCGACGTGGGCGAGCTTTGGCCAGACGTTTACGCCACCGCTAATCCTCGGCGGCGAAAGGGCGCTGGGCGTTTGGGTTTATGGCGATGGTCACGGCGAAGTGTTGAACTTTCAATTGCGCTGCCCGGCACACGTCGTCGCGGGCACCGGCGAACATTACGTCGTGGTGGATTTCACGGGCTGGCGTTACTTCGAGTTGATCGAACCCGAAGGCGAGCGCCACGCGAACTATACCTGGCCCTACGGTGACGCCTACGACATTTATCGCGAGATGGTGGACTACAAACAGATCGAGAAATTCAGCGTATGGATCAACAACCTGCCGGCCAACGGCACCGCGAAATGTTACCTCAGCCCCGTTCGGGCGACTCCGCTGGTGAAGGCGAAAATCCGAAATCCGCGGCTCACCATCGGCGACCGCACGCTCTTGCTGCCGGTGGAAATCGAGAGCGGCAGTTACCTGGAATTCAATTCGCCGGAGGACTGCAAAGTGTTTGCTCCTGATGGCGGCTTCCTCCAGGACGTAAAAATCACGGCCCGAGTGCCGACGCTGGCGACTGGCACGAACCAAATGCGCTTCGGCTGTGACGCCATCGCAAGAGTGAACCCACGCGTGCGAATCACCACTTCCACTTTCGGCGCCCCGGTCACTCCTTGAGATCAGGCAATTCCTCCATGCCGGGAATACAGTCAGCCATCATTGATTTGTATCAGGTTTGAGATGGCTCGTCAGTCGCTTGATTTTTTCCGCCGGCGGGGTTCAGGATAAAAATCCCCCTGAAGATGCTGACAACGGCCGTCGGACACATGGGGCGAATCAATGAAAATGGGAATGCCCGAGCAGCTATTTCCCGACGGCAAGTCTATTTGAACCCGGTTGAATGTTCCTGGAGCCAGGCAACATCCTTGTTATTGGCCGACGGAACTCGCAAAGCGGTGTCCTGTCCTCGTTTCAGAATCGGCATGGTCCGTGGATCCCGCCATTTGTGGATTTCCGAATGGCCATCGGCGAAGGCGAAGCCCGCGGCGCCGCTGTGGTAACTGGCGGGAAAATCAATGATAATGTAAGCCCCGGGGTTGGACGCGACACCGCGAGTAGGCGGTGAACCGGCCATGCTCACGGCAAACCAAGCGTCGTTGATGCTATCTTCCCGTTCGTCCAAGACCACCCAGATTCCGGAAGGCGAAGGGTTGACCATCTGGGAGATCTTCTTGTACACGATCAATCCGGCGGGACCATCCCAAGCTTCCGAATTGTAACCCAACCAACTATTCATGGAGACACTGCGAACTCTTGAGACGGGGGCTGAATGTCCGGGCACCAAACCCGTCGACTGGTCGGCCGGACATCGATAGACCCGATGGTTCTTGACGTAGGTGCCCAATTGAGCCGCCGGCCCCACCAAATTTGCTATGTTGGTATTATCGGCCACTGCGCCGTAGCTCGCGTTTCGCATCGCGCCGAGCACCCAATTCTGAAAAGGAACGTTGGAGCCGGAAACGTTGCCAGAAATATTCCCATTGAAATCATCAGCGTACATGATCCAACCGTAGCTGATCTGCCGGGTATTACTCATGCACTGGATGGCGTAGGCCCTTTGCTTGGCTTTGCTCAGGGCGGGCAGCAGCATGGCGGCCAGAATCGCTATGATCGCGATCACCACCAGGAGTTCAATCAACGTAAAACCCCGGCGCTGGAGAGGATCAGGCGACGTACTCAAACCGATGGTCAATGTGCCTTTTTGCATGATGACTCTTGGGTTCGTTTCAGGCTCGGATTATGGCAGGAGAATAGGCGACTTTGCGGTCAGCGTCAACAAGCTGTAATTTGTGATCTGCCTGAAAAATCACTGCGGGCTCGAAACCGCGAGTGCGGAACATCACGGCCACGTTCGGCGCACCGTTCGCACCTTGAACGATTTAGTTGCCGGGCAGCGTGACTGTGATGCCCTCGTCACGTGAAAAGCTGTCCGCATCTTCCCGTCCGCCGTCCCCCTGCCTTGCGACGGGGGCGTCGCAGCCACACGTTCCGCAGCTTCGAGTCTCAACTGAATCTTTGGCTGCGGATTAGGCAAACCTGAGGTTCATTCCGCTCAACGGGCGAAGGGAGTTGGAAGCACGACATGCGGCGTGCTGACCGTCACGTCGCGCTGGTCCGTGACGGAAAGATAAAAAACCAATGGGCGTTCGCTGGGAAGCTCGGCCGTGACCTTGCCGTTGGCGATTTGCGCCGGCACGGATTTCCACAGCCGCTTCTGCCATTCGCCCACTTCACTCGTATAGTTCAATTCCGCTTTCGTCACCGGAACTTTGGCAGAGAACGTAATCGTGGCCACGCCGTTGTTGATCTTCATCGGCTTCAGCTTGGGCAGCGGTTCGCCGTTCTTCAGTATGCTGTCCACAAAACAATCCACTTCAGGAAACGTCCAGATGTGGCCGTGCGGTAAAAGGATTTTCACGGACAGGGTCATCCGCCCTTCGACCAGGCCGTAAGACTATTGATAACTGTCCAACGGATACGCAAAGTCGTTGGAGCCGTTGAGAAAGAGAATCGGGCAATTCACGCCACTCAGATATCGGGAAGGATCGAAGTAATTCACCCAACGTTGCTGTTGGGCGGCACTCATTTTCTCAAAGCGCGCGAGCCAGGCGCTGTTGTCCTTGAGAAATCCGCAGCCATAAACCGTCACCGCCACTTTCAGGCGGTCATCCATCCCGGCGACGATGCAGGTCAGGTAGCCACCCCAACTGATGCCGGTGATGCCGATGCGATTGCGATCCACCCCCGGCTGCGCCGCGAGGAGGGAATGGCCGCGCAGGACAGCGGCCACCGCGTGGTATGTCCACATCTGGTTGGCTCCCGCCTCGCTGAAATCGCGAAACTTGTTTTCGTCGTCCTGCTCCGGTCCGCCGTCGGGCAATCGGCTGGTCGGCCCATGGCCCGCCAAATCCATCGCCAGTGCCACGTAACCGCGTTGGGCCCAATGCTCCGCCCATTCGCGGAACGCTTTCCCGCCGCCGCCATGCACGAGCAGCATCGCGGGGAACGGGCCGTTGCCCTGCGCCGGTCGCGCATAATAGGCGAAGATGCGGGTTGGTTTTCCCTGAAACGGTTCCCCTTCGTAATAAACCTCCTGCGTGAGATTGGTTTGCTGGCCCCAAGTTGCCGCCGGCACCGCGCGAAGCGAATCCACATCCCACGGGCCGGTGAAACGCGGCCGTGACGTTACGGAGCGGCAGCCCACGAGGAAAACCAAGAGCGAAAGAAGTGTGAAGCTTGCGCCTCTTGCTAAAGCACTCTGAAAATGGGTAGCAGCCGGTGTGTGGAGAACTCCCCGGTCGGCAACCGCGCAACGCGACCGCGATCGGGGCGGGTTGGTAGGGCG
>JANOHH010000821.1:0-1740 GCA_031406395.1 Verrucomicrobiota bacterium
CCTGACAGGTGAGGCCCGGTTCGCCGACCAGCTCGAAAAGGTTGTGTTGAATCAGTTGTTTGGGGCCCAGCAGTGTGATGGTGGGGCGTGGGGTTACTACGTGCAGCTGGAGGGCCGGAAGCCCTACACCTCAAACCTGGACGGCCAATGCTGTCTTTCGAGTGGTCCCCGCGGCGTCGCACTGATCCCCACGTTCTCGACTACGACCGATGCCGAGGGTGTAGTAGTAAATCTTTATTCTGCCGGGACCGCCCGACTCAACCTTCGCGACCACACCGCCGTTACGCTCACCGCGGACACGGAGTATCCCAGCAAGGAACGCATTGGCATCACGATTGATCCTGCGGAGACAACATCGTTTGCGGTCAAGCTCCGCATCCCGGCCTGGTGTGCCCACGCGACGATTGAGGTCAACGGTCACAAAGTGGCGACGCCACCGAACGTCGATGGCTATTTCGTCATTCAGCGGCAATGGCAAAGAGGCGACCGGATCGCGCTCCGGTTGAAGCTTGAACCCCGCTTGATCCTGGGTGAACACACCAATCTCGGCAAGGTGGCGTTGTTGTACGGGCCGCTGGTTTTGGCGGCGGACGAATCCTTGATTAGCGAGGCAAGTTCGATCAGGAAAAGAAGTTTGGCGGCGGCGCAGAAAATAATTCCACTCAATGCCATTGCCGTTGCGAGTCCGAAACTCGCGCACCTGAAGCTGACGCCCGAGCCCGCGCCCGATGACTTCAAGACTTGGTCGGGGGCGCAGGTGTTTCGCATCAGGGCCGTCACCCGCAAACCGCTGTCCGATCTCAAAACCGGGACGTCCCTCCCAATCCGGCTCGTACCCTTTGCCGATGCGGGCTCGACTGGAGCTCGCTACAAAGTCTGGCTGCCGCTGCCCCGCGAACTTTACAGCGGCAATCTGCTCTTGGACGGCAAGGCCAGCTGCTCGCGGCAACCGAACCTCGACGGCGGCATGACGGATGAGGACTTTGAAACCTTCGTAACGGCGTCGGACGGCAAGCTGGCGGAGGAAGATTGGTTTGCCGTGGATTTGAATGAAGCTGTAATGGTGAAACGGGTTTTGTTCGCGCACGGCAAGACGACCGCCAACGGCGGCTGGTTCGACGTCACCGCCGGCAAACCGCGTATCCAAGTGAAGCGGACGAAAGCTGCCGCGTGGGAAACCGTGGCGACACTCACTGATTATCCGGCCACCACTGCAAAGAATTCCGCGGAAATGGAAGGCGGCGAGCACGTCACGTGCAAACTGGCAAACCCAATCAAAGTGTGGGCCCTCCGCGTTGTGGGGAAACCAGCCTCCGGCGAAAACCCGCACCAGACCAGCTCCTCCTGCGCCGAGTTGCAGGCGTTCAGGGAGTGACGAACGCCGGACGAATAAAAAGTGTCGTGATCACAGCAGCGTTTTGGAGTGCGGGAGCCCGGTCCTGCTTTCGGAATGGGGAAGTGATGAATTGTTGATGGGAAGTGGTTTGGCCCACATCCAATCATCAAATCTGTCGGCTCGCCTTCGGCCCGCCCGACCCTCTATCATTGCTTGGGATGGCGCGCTATTCACGTAATGACCAGGCAGGAGTTGAACTCCCGAAGGCGAAGCTGGATCGGGCGGCGGCGATGACCGGCTTCTCCGACAACCGTTCGCCGGAGGCGTCGCGGCCAGGAAACAATTCGAGCTCGCGCACGATCACATCGTAGTCGCTGACGGGCTCCCGTCCGCTCGACGAGGAG
>JANOHH010000827.1:0-4876 GCA_031406395.1 Verrucomicrobiota bacterium
TCCAAGGAAATCGCCCGCGCTTATTCCTTCGCGCGCGAAATCGGCTTCCCGCAGATCAACATTGATCTCATTGCTGGCATGGTCGAGGAGACGGAGGAAAAGTGGCGCGAGACTGTGGCGAAAGCGGTGGCGTTGCGCCCCGACTCGGTGACGATTTATCAGATGGAAGTGCCGTTCAACACCGGCATCTATCAACAGATGAAAGCCGGCGGCAAACTTGTCGCGCCGGTGGCCGATTGGGAAACGAAACGCGCGTGGGTGGATTACGCGTACTGCGAGTTCGAGAAAATCGGTTACGCGGTCACGAGCGGCACGACCGTGGTGCGCGATCCGGCGCAGGTGAAGTTTATTTATCGCGAAGGCTTGTTTTCCGGCGCGGATATTCTATCCATTGGCGTGGCGAGCTTTGGTCATCTCAACGGCATGCACTATCAGAATCACCACGAGTTCCAGCCGTACGTGGATGCCGTGAACAACGGCAAGTTGCCGGTTTACCGCGCGCTCACCCCGTCGGCGGAGGAGCGTTACATTCGTGAATTCATGCTGGGCCTGAAGCTGGGCAGCGTGAGTGTGGACCACTACACGAAGAAATTTGGTGCCGACCCGCGCGACCAATTCGCCGCGCCGCTGGCGGCGCTGAAGGCGTGGGGCTTCCTTACCCACGGCGGCGACCGGATCGGGGTCACTCGCGCCGGGTTGCTCCAAATTGACCGCCTGCTCCACGAGTTTTTCAAACCTGAACACAAAACCGGACGTTATGCCTGATACCTTCGCGTTTCCCCTCTCGGAGTTTTACCAGCGGGCCAAATTGCCGCTCCCGCGCATCGAAATGATCACGGGCGACGCCGTGCCCGAGCCCTACAAGGCTTTGCTCGTGCACCAGAACGACATGACGCCGACGCTCGAAGCGTTTTACAAGTCGGACATTCATCTGGAAATCGTCAGCCGCGAACGCCGCGGGGATTTTTATTTCCGCGAAGTCGTGCTCCGCCTCAACCGCGACGAACAACCGGTGGAGTTCGGGGCGAACAAACTTTACGTTGGCCGTTATCCCGAAGAGGTGCGGGAACTGATTCTGGCGGAGGAAATCCCGCTGGGACGAATATTGGCCGACTGCGGCGTAAAACATCGCACCGAGATCCGGGCGTTCCTGCGGGTGGAATCCGACGCCTTGATCACCGAGAAGTTTGAGCTCGCGGCGCCGGCGGTGCTTTATGGCCGCAAGGCTGTGATCTCGGACCTGCAAGGTCGCCCGCTCTCGGAGGTGGTCGAAATCCTGCCGCCGTAATTTTCGCTCTAACTCTTCATCGTGATCTTGCTCTTAATCTTGACTGGGTGACCCCGGATTAAGAGCAAGAGCAAGAGTAAGAGTAAGACAAAGGCAGCAATTCCGATTGGAAGCCGGGGGCATCTTTGGTTAGCCTCTGCGCAGCAAACAATCCGAAACGAGAGGAACGCAAATGCCACAGGCCGTCATGGATCCCGGCGAAGTCCGGCGCTTCGCCGAAGAACTCAAGCGGTTCAACGCCGAACTGCAAAACCGCATGTCGCTCCTGCAGGCGCGCTTCTCGGCGCTGGGCGATACCTGGCAGGATCAGGAGCATGCCAAGTTCTCCGAGGAATTTCGCGACACCATGAAGGTGCTGAAGAAATTTATCGAGAGTTCCAACCAACATACGCCCTTCCTCCTGCGGAAAGCCCAGCGCATTGAGGAATACCTGGATCAACATTAAACCGCCACGCATGAGCCAAAACACCAAACTCCAAACACCAAACATCAGCGCGCCACACGCGGTTCAAGTGCGACGCTCCGCTTGGCCGACTTGGAAGTTTGAAGCTTGGGGTTTCTTTGGAGCTTGGTTTTTGGTGTTTGGAGTTTTTTAGCATGCCCGAACGCGCCAGGGTCACTTCGCTGGAAGCCATTGAGGACTTTCGGGCGAAACTCATCATCTACCGGGACAAAGCCGGGCGCGTGCTCGATGAAGTGAGCGATGATGTGGTGCGCACCCGGCTCTGGCTGCAATCCGAGCGTCCCGCCCATTGGCAAAATCAAATCCGCCGCCTCACCCACGAACTCGAACGGCGCCAGCAGGAGCTGTTCAGCGCCCAACTTTCTAACTTGAGCGACTCCTCGTATGTTCAACAGGTTGCGGTCACGAAGGCCCGACGGGCCATTCGGGACGCCGAGGAGAAGCTCAAAACAACCAAGCAATGGCATCGCCAGTACGATCAACGCGTAGAACCACTGGGTCGGCAGGTGGAGAAATTGCGGCACACGCTGAGCCACGACCTCGGTCAGGCTGTGGCGTGGTTGAATGAAATGATCAGAACCCTCAGCGAGTACGCCGAGTTGTCGCCCAGCACGGCACCGGCAACTTCCGCCGCGCCGTCCGCCGAAAGCGTTTTGGAAGACCCGCCCGCGCCGAAAGGAGTCGGAGCACCATGAGCGCCAGTCAAAATCGCCTGGTAGGCTTGACGAAAGAGCTGGCCGCTGAATGGGCCAATACGAAACAATCCTGGAGTGACGCCAAGAGCCGGGAGTTCGAGCATCGTTTTCTCGACGAGCTTTTTACCGGCGTCAACCAGGCCGTCACCAACATTGAATCCCTTGAACGAATCCTCAACCAAATCCGCGCCGACTGCGAGTAAGCTCCCGGGCGCCGCTGAGACGCTGGCTCTCCTCGAACGCCTGCGCCAAAGCGTGAGCGACGCGGTTCGCCGGGCCGACGAGGTGGAGCGTGATTTCAGCACGCGTTCCCACAAATTACGCAGCCAGTTCGAACAGGCCCGGGCGAATGAGCGGGGGCGCGCGGCGGCGGAAGTTGAAGCGGCGAACGCGGCGGCGGCCGGCAAGCGGGAGCGGGTCGAAGCTTCCTTCGCCAGCCGCAAGACGCGGATTGCGCGGGCGTCGGAGGGCGCTCGGAAGCAGCGGGTGGCCGAAATCGAAGGCGAAGAAAGCAAGCACACCCTTGAAAACCAGGGCGGACTCCTGGAGGCAAAACGCGTTTACGAGGCGGACACGCAGAAGCATCAGACCGACCATGCGGCGTTCGTCAACCAGCTCGCCAACGAGTCCGCCGCGCTCGACCAGCTGGGCGCCCGTGCCCGTGCCACCCTGGCCGGCTACGGGTCGCTTGCGCGCCTGATCACGGCGCCGCCCAGTTCTTCACCCCCGGAGCCATCACTGCCCGAGCATCAAATCCTGGACCAGCTTCGAACGCACCGCGATCAGGCCGGCAAAGCCATCACGCGTTGCAATGCCATTGGGCTACCGCTCTTTTTTCGGTTGTTCCGGCTCTGGCTTTGCCTGCCGCTGATTCTGCTCGTGCCGTTCGTATTGGTGCCCGAACTCCGGCACTTTGATTTTCAGGCGGTGACCGCGAAGATCTGGCTCCTGGTGGGCGTAAGTCTGGCGGCAGTTCTGGCTGCATATTTTCTTGGCCAACGCCTCGCCGCCCCTCACGCAAAAGCCGTCGCGCTTGCCCTGCATACCGCCCGCCACCTCGCTGATCTCTGCGCGCAAAAGACGGAGGCGAGTTTCCAGGCGGAAACCGCGCGCATCAAAGGCGTCCACGCCAGCACGCTCCAAAGCCTGAACGACCACTGGAAACAAGTACGAGGTGAAGCGCGGATCTTGCGGAGCGGCTGGACCGATCGCCTGACGGATCAGGCGCGCAAGCTCATCCTCGCGAACGAAGAACGCCGGCGGTTATGGCTCAAGGCTATCAACGAGCAACATGACGAGCTGACGGCGCGGCAGCAGGAACAAACCACCAGTGCGGTGGCGCAACTCGAAACCGGTTTCAACGAAGGACTCACCCGACTCAGCGTCGCGCGGGACACGAGCCGTGAGGCGATTGAAACGGAATGGCAGCGGGTCGTGCTGCCGACTTTCGCGGCGTTGCAGTGCGCCGGTGCGGAGGGGGATCGGATTTTCCCGCCGTGGCGCGCGAAGCTATGGCGGGCATTCACGTTGCCAGAGGAATCCGCTGGGGCCGCCCGGTTTGGTTCGCTGGCCGTGGACACCGAAAAGTTTTGCGGCGTGTTGCTTCAAGGCAAGGGACTCACGTTGCCGGGGGAGATGCATTTCAACGTGCCACTGCTGTTATCGGTACCCCGCCAGGCTTCGCTGCTTTTTGAGACCAGGCAGTCGGGGCAGGAACAGGTCATCGGTGCGTTGAACAATCTCGTGCTGCGCCTCCTCACCAGTGTGCCGCCGGGCCGGCTGAGTTTCACCATCTTCGATCCGGTAGGCCTCGGACAGAATTTTGCCGGCATCATGCACCTCGCCGATTTCGAGGAGCGCCTCATCAACAGCCGTATCTGGACGCAGACCGCCCAGTTCGAGCAGCGGCTCGCCGACCTCAACGAACACATCGAGAAGGTCACGCAGATGTATCTGCGCAACGAATACGAAACCCTCGCCGAATACAATGCGCAGGCCGGGCGCATGGCGGAGAAATATCAGTTCCTCGTCATCGCGGATTTTCCGTCGAACTTCAGCGAAGTGGCGGTGAAGCGTCTGCAAAGCATCGCGGCGAGCGGCCCGCGTTGTGGCGTGCATCTGCTCATCCATTGGGATCAACGCAAAGCCGCGCCCGTGGAGTTTGTGCCGGAGGAATTGCGCAAGAACTGCATCTGCATCCTGCCCAAAGGTGATGGCTTCGCCCTGGCGAAGGCGAATTGGGACGGCGTCCAACTCGCGCTCGATGCGCCGCCCGATGCTGAACTCGCCACACAATTGCTCCAGCAAATCGGCAAGGACAGCACGGATTCTTATCGCGTGGAAATGCCATTCGCCGAAGTCGCGCCGGAGGACAGTGAACTGTGGACGCGGGAGACGACCAGCGAATTGCGCGTGGCGGTCGGCCGCACG
>JANOHH010000851.1:0-8275 GCA_031406395.1 Verrucomicrobiota bacterium
GTCGGGCGCGGGCTTCGAGGGCTTCGGTGGTTTTCACTTCGGGATAAAGCAGCACGAGGTAACGCAACGTGAATTTGTCTCCGCTACGATAAACGAGCGGCTCCTTGTCCAGACCCTGCGTGGCCGCGAGGTAGGCGAACGGCGTGCTCATCGAGAAGAACTGGCCGTCACCCCGGGCATTGGCCGGATGCGGAACGAGGGCCATCGTTGCCGGCTGGACCGGCGCGGCAAACGAAACCGCCCCCCACTTCGCTGGTGACACCTCCTGTCGATTTACCAGATCGGGTTTGCGTCCGGCATAACTGTGATTGGCAAGCGCGTCGAGTTCTTGAACGTAGCGCATCCCCAGTCCGTGATAGGTCGCGCCCGTCAGGGAGACTTCATTCGTCTTCTTACCAACTGCGAACTCCGCCTTCCATTCAAGCGCCGCCTCGCGCGTGGCCGCATCCACCGCCAGGATCAGCGTGCGCTGTTCGACAAGCAGTGCGGCGGGCGTGGTGTCCGCGAGAAAGGCATCCTGCGGTGCGACCCAGTGAATGGTCTGCCGCAGCGTTGCCGCGCCACCGGTCACGGACGCGGTCGTCTCCACCACGCGCTCGACACCGTTGCCGGAAACTTCCTCCCAGAAGTTCAGTCCGTTGACTTTGATCGCATACATCAGCGCGTGATGGTGCAGATGATCCGAAGGCGAATCGCGCAGAATGTTGCGCCCCCCGGGCGCGCTGAACTCGGCGACGTAAGGTTTGTTCTGGCGCGGGTTGAACACGTAGCGCAACAGCGGCTGGCCGTTTTGCGACACCACCCACGTATTCGTCGCCACCCCGGCTTCCAGGCGCAGCGGTGATTGCGCGGAACTAACGCCCGCAACGAACATCAACAGCGCAGCCAAGGCAAATCCCGTCAGGAAATATTGTGCCTTGAACCCCTGAAGCGGACGCTGGGTGTTGTAGCGCAGACTGGTAGTCTGCTGTATCGCGGATTGGCAATCCGCAAGCGTAACTAGCGTGGGGCCGGTCCGCCGACTGCCAGTCAGCGACACAGCAGGTTGCCAACCTGCGCTACGATTCTTGTTCATAGTATCAGAGGACGATCTCATTCTTGGCGAAGTCAAATTTCACCACCTTGTCTTTCAGCAGGCTGAGCATGGCCATGTTGAGCGCCGCCTGGACGTGGAGACCGAACTCGACGTCGCTCACCGGCTTCTCGCGGCTGCGCACGCAGTTGAGGAAGTTCTGCCAATGGGCCGACGTCGCATCGCTCTTCTGCATTGGGAACACCTGCCGCTCGCCTTTGCGCGGCACGATCGTGACGCTGTCAATGCCCACGTTCCATTCCCCGGGATTCTGCAGGGTCAACGTTCCCTCATCACCATGGATGGCCGGCTCGGTGACATAATCATTGGCGAGCGTCGAAACGATCACCACCGAGAGTTTCTCCGGGTAATCGAGACACATGTTGAACGTGTCGGGCACTTCCCGGTCGTAGGTGGTGTATTTGAAAATGCCGCCCGAGGCCACGGCGCGCGCGGGAAACTTCAGCCCGATGGCGCTGGCAAACGGCGTGAACAGGTGCGGCAGCAGGTCCGTGCAGGGTCCGCCGGCGTAATCCAGGTACTTGCGCCAACTGAAGAAGCGCTGAACGCTGAACGGCACTTGGGGGGCATCGCCCAGGAAGGCTTCCCAGTCCAGGTCCGGCCCGGGCTTGGCTTCCGGGTCAGCGATGGGCATCCGCTCGCCCCAATCGCCGAAGCGGTAAAAACCGGCATTCACCAGTTGCACCCGGCCGATGGCCCCTTGCTGCACCAGTTCCTTCACTCTCTGCCACGCCGGGCTGGAGTTGCCCTGGTTCCCGATCTGTACCACCCGCTTCAACTTCTGCGTCTCTTCGCAAAACTGCTTGCTGAGTGCGAACTGCGTCCAGTGACCCATCGGCTTCTCGCAATAGACATCCTTGCCCGCCCGAACGGCATCCAGCGCCTGCGGTACATGGTTGCGATCCGGAGTGGCAATGCACACGACATCCACGCCCGGGTCGGCCAGCAAGTCAGCATGCTTCATGTATCCCTTGGCACCGGTGAGCTTGGCGGCCTCGTCGAGGCGATAACGCCAGGCGTCGCAGACGGCGACGAGCTGAAGGTTCTGGCCGCTCTTGATCAAGCCCTGAGCGGTGGCGCAGTGACCACGCCCGCGTCCGCCCACGCCGATGAAGCCGATCCCGATACGGTCGTTGGCCCCGAGCACGCGTCCGCGCGACACGAACGGGGCGGCAATGGCCACGCCGGCGGCAGCGCGGGCGGTGTGGTGAAGAAAGGTCCGGCGCGTGAGTTGCGCGCCCCAAGTCGGAACGGCAGGCGTATTCATGGTGTTTGGACTACTTGCCGCCACGTTAGCGCCGCAGCGGTGACCGTCTCACCGGATATTGGCAAAATCTAACCACAAACTGGCAGCGGCGTTCACCGGACGATGCAAGAAGACTAACTTGGCAGAACTCGGCTTTGTTGGATTCATGGTTTTGCTAGCTACGAGGGAAATTATTCTCGACATAAGTTATGCGAGGACGGATAAAAGCTTGTGTCGTATCCAAAGGCGTCAAATGGGATGCCGAATTCAAGTTAGACGGCGAGGCAAATGACTGCGCGACTGCTCATCGTTTTTCTGATTTGCTGTTGGAGAAGCAGCCTGATTGGGGCTCCAGCAGACGACCTCAGCTCTCCGCATCAGGAAGTGAGAGACGCGGCGGCCAAGATTTTGCGCACTAGCTACAGGTCACCCTCACGCACGAATTGGGACACAGTTCTCAATGCGATTACCAACGGTATGACGGAGACGAATCTGCTGAAGTTGCTTGCCCCATACCACGTGACTAGCCTGCTCGGAACGAAATCCACAGATTGCCGTAATTCGACATACCGTCTGGACGACGGATGGCTTCTGAGTTGTGCGTTTCTCAACAAGGACGACACTTTATTTGAGCGCACGCTTTCTCCAGCTCTTCGTGCCGTCTCGGCTGCACCGCCCACAAATTTTACGGGCGTGTGGCTTAGTTATTTCGTCAACGGACAGAAAAACTCCGAGATACATTACGAGAATGGGAAGTATCACGGAGAGCTTATTGTGTATTGGGAAGATGGCTCGAAATGCTTTGTTCAGCATTACGACCACCACGTTATCGTCGGTGAGGACACCGGTTACTATCCTTCTGGCCGCATCAGGTATCTAGGACAGCACAAGGCGGGCAAGCGATTCGGCACGCAAGTCGGCACTTGGATCTGGTATAATGAAGATGGATCGGTGCAGTCCACGCAGGACCACTCGAAACAATGAAGATGCCGTCTAATCGCCAAAGGATCGAAATGGCCGGGGCGCCGCGGAGCGTCATTCCAATCCGTGGTTGAAACCGCGCCTTGAAAGGCTCAGCCGCACCGAGCAGCCACGCGGAAGATTCGTGCAGTTTGGCCGCTGAGCCGACACCGACTTCCATCCCCCTGCCAGAGAGTCACGGCGGCAACTTTAACAATGTTCGCATGGCACTCATGAGCACACCCTCGACTTCGGGGGCCACGTTGGAGGCGGACGGACTGGTCTCGTAGCCGCCTTGTTCGTAGGCGATAGCCGTCCCGATGTACCACGGCGCGTAATCGCCATACGCCGCGACGGCCACAAACAACTCCGGTCGTAGTGCTTTCGCGGCCAGTTGATATTCCACGAAGCTTTCACCCGGGAGATGAAGAATCCGCGCCGGCCCCAAACCCAGGCAGGTAATCTCAATCTTGTGGCCCGCCTGACAACGCCGCAACCAGGCCAGACGGGAGGCATTGCCCTCGGCCACGAACTTGGGATCCCGGGTCGCCAGTTGGGCTTCGAGTTTTTCCCGGGAGAGATGTTTTGCCGGCGGCAGCGACACGGGCGACACGCTCCAAGTGACATCGCCCGCCGCGATGGGTTGCCGTTTGGTGTTCTCCCACGCGCGGCGCATCCCGTCGGCCAACCGCTCCGCCAGTACAACCCGGTTCGTGGGCGAGCCGTCATTGTATTTCCCGGCGCCAATGTTGCCGCCCGCGCCATCAAAATGCACATGCAAGGCCTCCGGAACCGCGAGTTGCCGAAAGAAGCGCGCAATCCCCGGGAAATCAGGATTCGGAATTCCGGTGCGATAATAACTCTGCGGATGCGTGGCGTAATAACTCAACACCGCCAACGGCCGTTCGCCGTTCCAGAAACTCACCAGCGAAACGTCGGGATCAATGACGCCTTCCGGTTCGGCGCGGACCTTGGGATCCGTGGTGGCCGTCCAACGTGTGTCGCGCACCTTGCCGTCTGGACCAAGAATGCGCCGGTTGGAAGCAACCTTCTCGACCTTTGCCGCGCCCAGACCAAGGTGCGTGACCGGTTGCGCGCGCAGCAGGGCTTCACGAATGGCGGTTTCCAAGCTGGCAATAACCTGACTTTGAAAGTGGCTGTCATACTGCCGGGGATCGAGACCTGCATCCTTGAGAAGCTGTTCCGCGGAAAAATCACAATCGGGCGCGTCGTGTTGATGCAGGCTGTGAACCGCCACGCGTTGAGGCGACGTGCCCGCCGCCCGCGCGAGCCCTGCCCGAAACGCATCATGGCCTCCGTTGGCGATGCCGATCCAATCGACGGCACAAAGCACGATCGGCTCGCCGGCCCCGAGCAACACGATACCGCGAGCGCGCAGCCCCAGATCCCAGCGGTTGGTGACGAGGTCGTAGGCCATCATGGCGCCAATGGGCGGCGTCGCATCGATGTCGAAGGTGGCGATCCGTAAAGCCGTTGGCTCCGCGTTGGTCGCGGTTGGAGATTCCGCGGCAGCCCCGTGCGGATTGATCGTTAACAGCACGCAAACGACAAGAAGGAAGGATTTGAACATTGGCATAGACTAAACGTGGTTCGGTTCAAAATGCCAGTGCGGATAGCGGCGACTCGGATGCGGGGACGGATGCTTGACTGAAATTGGCCCTGATCAACTGGGTTTAATCCGACGGCCTTGCTATGAACCACGGCAACAACTACTTTCCCACCCCGACACATCTCCGAAATCAACAAATCATGGCCACTTTAAAAGGCAAGACCCTCTTCATCACTGGCGCCACACGGGGAATCGGAAAAGCCATCGGTTTGCGCGCCGCCCGCGACGGCGCCAACATCGTCATTGCCGCGAAAACGGTTGAGCCGAATCCAAAACTGGCCGGGACCATTTACACCGCGGCGGATGAAATGATCGCGGCGGGAGGCAAGGCCCTTGCGTGCCCGGTGGATATCCGCTCTGAGGATCAGATCCGCCAAGCCGTTGAGCAGGCGGTCGCGACCTTTGGCGGAATTGATATTTTGGTAAACAACGCCAGCGCGATCAGTCTGACAGGCACTTCGGCCACGCCCATGAAACGGTTTGACCTCATGCATCAGGTAAATACGCGCGGAACGTTCGCCTGTTCGCAGGCCTGTCTGCCACACCTGTCAAAAGCGAACAACCCGCACATCCTGAACATTTCACCCCCACTGAATCTGTCCCCGCACTGGTTCGCGCCCCATGTGGCTTATACCATGGCCAAATACGGCATGAGCCTGTGCGTTCTGGGCATGGCGGAGGAATTTCGCGAAAATGGAGTGGCGGTCAACGCGCTCTGGCCGCGCACCACCATTGCCACCGCCGCCATCATGAACCTGCTGGGCGGCGAAGAAGTAATGCGGCACAGCCGCAAGCCGGAAATCGTGGCAGATGCCGCACACGCAATCCTGACGCGACCCAGCCGCCAATGCACCGGAAACTTTTTCATTGATGAGGAAGTACTGGCAACGGCCGGCGTCACGAATTTCAATCACTATGCGGTCATTCCTGGCAGTCAGCTATTTCCCGATCTGTTCTTGTAAGCAAACGAGATTGGGACGATGGTTTGACTCGGCTGGCAGACTGTGGGTTGGGAGCCAACTCTGGCAAAGGGGATCGATTGTGGTAGGGTGAGATGGAATCGGTGGTTTCGAGATTTTTGTCAGCGCTTTTAATGTCGGGATGTAATTGCAGACTTGAGCGAGAACCGGGTGAGGTTTTCGGTCAAATGCGGAGAAGGATCAAATGCCGATTGCCACTCAATTGAGCCACGCCAAGAGCGACCCAGAACTGCTGGTTGGGTTTGTGGCTGTCACGGGCTTGGTCGTGGTCGGCGTTTGGGCGGTTATGAAGCGGATGCTAAAGCAGCCGGTGCATCCGGATCCCTGGGACAAAAAGATCGCCGCGGAAATTGGAAGGGAAGAAGCCACCCCGCTGTGCCACCGGTGTCTGACGGCTCACGACTCCTCGACCGACTTTTGCCCCGCCTGCGGGGCCGCCGTCGGCCAATACACCAACTGGCTGCCCTACCCGCAATTATTTTCCATTGGTCACGCGCTGCGAATCGGCACCAGCGGTGAATTCAGGCGGTCGCCGCTGACAGTTTCGTTCTTCTTCCTTTTCAGCCTCATCGAATACACTTTGTTTGCACCGATCTATTGGATCTTAAAGGTTTGGAAGCTGGGCAAGAATCGGGAACACGATCAGCCCCACGATCAATCGTCCGCCAGGTCCAGCGAGGCAACCACCTGAAGGTTCGGCAGGCGGCTTCATTTCATCTGAATGGCAGTCACCGGTAATACGCAAACTTCCACGGCGAACATCGCTTTTCCTCCCACAAATTTTAGCTGCACCGGTTTACTCCTCCGAAATACCGCTTGCCAGCCAGCCCGTGGTATGGTCAGTGTTTGTTCAAACATTGGAATGAACATTGATGACCACCACGAAAACCAGCCAGAGCTCCAACGGAAAATGGCGGCTTGATCATCGCAGCTCTCTGCCGTTGCACGCGCAAGCCGAGGAGCTACTGCGCGAGTTGATGCAGCGACCCCAATACCGTGACGGCGGACTGCTCCCGGACGAAGTCTCCCTGTCGCGGTCGTTGGGGATCAGTCGCAACACGCTGCGGGCAGCCATCGGGCGCTTGGTGGCGGAGGGGAGATTGAAACGCAAGGCGGGCGTCGGCACCCGGGTGGTGGAGGCGCGGGTGCATTCCGGCGTGGGCGCCTGGCACAGTTTTACCCACGAAATGGCAGCCAAAGGTATCAAAGTGGAAACCCACTCGCTCAAAGTGAATCTCTTGCCTGCCCCGGAGGAAGTCGCCCGGGCACTCCACATTATTGCCGGCACCGAGATGCTTTGCCTGGATCGGGTGCGCGGCTGGGATGCGCGGGCCGAAGTTCACTTTCGTTCTTATTTCCATCCGCGCCTGGGCTTGACCAAAGACAGCGATTTCAGCCAGCCCCTCTATGAATTGATCCAACAGCAATGCAGCATCGTGGCGGACCAGTCCCAAGAAGAACTCAAAGCCGTGAATGCGGATCGCCGCCTAGCGCGCTTGCTCGTGGTGCCTGTGGGCACGGCCTTGTTGCGACGGGACCGCACCGTGCTCGACACCGGGCGTCGACCGATGGAATTCGCCGTGGTGCATTACCGCTGCGAGCGATTCACGCTGACCCTCAATCTCCGGCAGGAATAAACACCATGAACTCCACGAGCGCCTCTCCCCTTCGCTTTGTCCTGTTTGCCACCGGCGTCACCGCCATTGGCGGCTTTCTGTTTGGCTACGACACAGCCGTCATCAACGGCGCCAACTCCTATTTGAAGGCGCACATGAACTTGAGCCCGGCCCAGGAGGGCATCGCGGGCGCCAGTGCGATTCTGGGGTGCATCCCCGGCGCCATGTTCGCGGGATTCCTCAGCGACCGGTTCGGGCGCCGGAAGATCCTGTTTCTCTGCGCCGTGCTGTATGCGTTGTCCGGTTTGCTCTC
Source organism: Verrucomicrobiota bacterium (assembly GCA_031406395.1). GTDB lineage: Bacteria > Verrucomicrobiota > Verrucomicrobiia > Limisphaerales > JADLHS01 > JADLHS01. The sequence goes on from JANOHH010000851.1 coordinate 7,839, forward strand.
GGCGATTCCGCGCACGTTCGAAGAGTTTCTGGTGGCCCGATTCATCGGCGGACTGGGCATCGGGGCGTCCTCCATGGTCTGCCCGGTTTACATTGCGGAGATTGCGCCAGAGAAATGGCGCGGACGGCTCGGCACCCTGTTTCAACTCGGCATCGTGGTGGGTATTTTTCTCACCCTCTTTGTGAATAAAATTGTCCAGGGGCTGGGCGACGAAGCTTGGAACACGACGCTGGGTTGGCGTTGGATGCTGGGTCTCGGCAGCGTGCCGGCAGTGATGTTCCTCGGGCTATTGTTTGCGGTGCCGGAAAGCCCGCGCTGGCTCGCCCAAAAGGGGCGCGAGGACGAAGCGCGCGGCATTCTCGAACAGGTGGGTGGCCCTGATCATGCCCAACGCGAACTGGTCGCCATTCGGGACACCATGAATCAGGAAACGGGCC
>JANOHH010000954.1:0-3162 GCA_031406395.1 Verrucomicrobiota bacterium
TGATGGCCAACCATGGCGCCATCTGTCTCGGACGCGATCTCGACGAGGCTTTCGTGGTGTGCCAGATCCTGGAGAAAGCCTGCAAAGCGTTCATCGAAGCCGAGTTCCTCGGCGGCGCCAAGAGCATCGGCCGCTTCGAGGCGTTCCTGATGCATCAGTTTTATCTCCGCAAGTATTCCGCTCAGGACCAGAAAAACCGGCGCGGCTAAAGGTAGGCCGCGTAGAGCCGTACCCACCACGCGAGGGAAGGCCAGGTCTTTACGCGGCTGGCGGTCCGGCTTTGAATCGCACCCTGGTTAGTGTTCGAATTTTTGGAATATTGCGGGTGGGCTTTGCGAACGCGATCAATTCGGCGTGGGGTTGTTGCCGGTCGGCGTCAGAGCAAGCGTGCCGGGATTCCAACCAGGATGCCGCCCCGGCGCTCCGACCTTGGGTGGGGCATTAAGATCGAACCGCGCCCCTTGGAAAACCACAGCCAAACGATTCTCGGCCCGCAACCTCGACCTAAACTCAAGTAGCCGCTGGGCGAGCGCTCGCAATGAAAACAACCTGCCGAGTACCATGCCGCCGACGAAGCCAGGCAGAATCCATAACCAAGTCAGGCCGGGATTCACCCGGAATGGGTGCATGATCAATTCCTGTTGTTGGCCAGAAACGAGTTCGAGTTTTGGTCGGGTGCGATGAGGCGGCGGGCCACCAACTGGTCAATGACCGTGCTGCTCAATTCCCGGTAACCGCGGTCTAGTTCTTCCCGAAAGAGTCGCGCATCTTTGGCCGCCCAAGCCGTGAACTTGCGCGCGTGGCCGCGATAATAAACCGGACACGAGTAGATCTCGCGACCGTTGTCCGCTCGCAACAGCGTCGCCCGGGCTTCCAGGTGAACGGCCAGCGAGGGATTCGCCCCGTCGCCTCCTTTCAATGCGGCTCGGAGGACTTCGATCTCCAGCAGTCGGTCGCCGCCGAGAGGAATACCTGCTTGGTCACCGGACCAGTTCACCGGCACGGATTTGGCGGTGGCGTGGCGCGCCAGCATGGGTTGTATTCGGGCGGTACGGGATTCATCCAGCAACACAACCGCATCCGAACTGCGCGGGGCTAATTCCTGGGCGATGACGTTGGCCAGCGCGGCAGTGGGTCGGCCGGATTGGGCGGCGACGGACAGCTGGGAATCGGCGGTGCGATAGGTTTTACCCGACACCCCGCGAACCGCACCCGCAGCTTGCAGATAAAGACTCGTGGGGACGGCCGCGGCGACCGCCGTCAGCGAAACGAACGTGTTGGGATGATTGTAAAATCCGCCCAGCAACCAATTCACTTCCGCAAGCGCTTCGGAAACGGCCACTTCTTTCTCCAGTGGCCGCTGGACGGCGATGAAGTCGGTCGTTAACGCGGGGTAAATGTAGAGCGTTCCGGGTTGGGTACTGGCGTAAGCCGTCCGTTGAAAACGTGGCGGTGACGCCCCACCGGAGCTTTGCGTGGTGAGCGTCACTTGCGGGCGCGGCGACCGGGTAGGCGGCTTCGGGGCGCCGACGCCGACCCGGATGGGCGCTTCACCGGTGGTCTGGATCAGGCGCTCAACGATTTGGTTGGCAAGCCGGCGATAACCGGTGTCGGCACATCGCTGAAACGGCTCGCCTTCGTTCATGGCCCAATCCAGAAACAAAGCCTGCCCGCTCTGGTACTCAAACGCCTCCTCGCTGATCACGTCGCCATTGCCGGAACGCAGCATTCGCATCCGCGCCTTGATCCGCAGCGCGAACGAGGAATCACCGCTGCCTTTTCGCTCCAGCCGGAGTTCTTCGACCTCCGCCTCCAGGATGGTCCCTACGAGTGGATTAGTTGCGAGTTCACCGATACCGGAAGGCAATTTGGAATCTGGGGGCGGGTCCAACGCGACGAACTGCCGCCGGCTGCTGGCTTTGGCGGCGGCGAGAATTTGATCGCGCAGATGCTGTGGTTGCGCCATCACGGCCATGGCCGCGGCTAGGCCGGCTTCGCATTCGGCGAGTTTATTTTGAGGCAGGCGGCCCTGCGAGCCACTGACTCCGCCGACCACTGCTGCGACCGGGGCGAGGACAAAGCCAAGCGCGGAGACTCCGATGTGGGCATACGGATCCTGCGGCACGCCCACTCCCAAGACGGTGCGAGCGGCATCACCCGCGCGGTCCCAGGCTCGATGAATTTGTCCCTTGGGCTGGTCAAAACTCCAGACCGCCGGCTGACTCGAGGTGGTGACCCCGATTGCACCGGGATCGAGCAGGAGGAGTTCCGCATCGGCCGGATCGCTGGAGCGCCCGGCGTTCGCGGACCTCGGCCCGGCCGAAACAATTTCTCCGTTTAGAGCAACGACCAACATCCCCACACCCATGGAGCGCAACCCGAGCGGAATGCTCCAATGGGAGCCCGCGGAATGACCCGGCATATTTGTCTTCATACCCGCTTGTAACTCAGCTTGCGGCGGGGGTGTTAATCGATAAAACTGCCCCTCGGCATCGCTGGAATCAATGAATCAATAATATGAATGTCCATCATCTGGAACTTTTCTATTACGTGGCCAAACACGGCGGCATCAGCGAGGCGGTGCGCAACATGCCCTACGGGATTCAGCAACCGGCCATCAGCGGGCAGGTGATCCATTTGGAGGAGTTTCTGGGCGTGACCCTTTTCCATCGGCGCCCCTTTGCGCTGAGCCCGCAGGGCCAGGAGCTGTTTGATTTCATCAAACCATTTTTTGAAAACCTCACGCCGATGGCGGAGAAGCTGCGGGGCGGGGTATCGCAACATTTGCGGATTGCCGCGGCGGAAACGGCGCTCCGCAACTTTCTGCCGAAAGTGCTGCAGGAATTGCGGCAGAAGTTTCCCAAGCTGAAAGTGACTTTGCGGGAGGGCTATCACCCGCAGGTGGTGACCTGGCTCGTGCAGCAGGAAATAGATATGTCCGTCGGCTTGCTCGGGGGCAAACCGCCGGGCGGGATTCAAGCGATCCCAATGTTTGAATTGCCGCTGGTATTGCTGGTTCCCAAAAGCAGTAAATTGAAATCGGCGGACGAGCTCTGGAAGCGTGATCGTATTGAGGAGTCATTAATCACGGTGCCGAGCAATGAACCCATCCGCCGGGCGTTCCAGGAGGGGTTGGCGCAGCGCAAGGTGGATTGGATTGGC
>JANOHH010000956.1:0-7158 GCA_031406395.1 Verrucomicrobiota bacterium
GATTTTGGGATCAAGACCGAGATTACTAAAAGACATAGGGGATGAACTGGGTGGAATGGGAAGCGGTTTGACCCGCACTAAGCCGACGGGATACGGACGGAGGAGGCGCGCAAAATCTTCTATTTCAACCGCCAGGTGATGCGCGCTTTGTTCAAGTCGTAGGGCGACATCTCCATTTTCACGCGGTCGCCAACGGTGAGGCGTACCCAGCGCTTGCGCATTTTGCCGCAAATGGTGGCGAGGACGAGGTGCTTGTTCGTCAGTTCGACCCGGAACATCGTCCCGGGCAGCACGGTCGTAACGCGACCTTCGACTTCAATATGTTCTTCTTTCATGGACTGGTTAGCAAAATAGATCTGGGATCAATGGCGATTTCCGGCCGACGGGCAAATCAGGTATCGCCAAACAAAAAGGCGGAGCCCGGTTTAAAGCCGAACCCCGCCATGAAATCCCAAATGGCTTAGTAGCGGCCGCGACCACCACCGCCTCCACCGCCTCCGCCGCCGTATTCACGACGTCCACCACCGCCACCGCCACCGCCGCCGCCCGTGCGCTCTTCGCGGGGCTTGGCTACGTTGACTGTGAGGGCGCGACCATCAATTTCCTTGCCGTTCAAGCCGGCAATGGCCTTCTGCGCTTCATCGGCAGAACTCATGGTCACGAAACCAAAGCCACGGGGGCGATTGGTCATGCGATCCATCATCAGGTTGGTTTCGGTAACCGTGCCAAACGCGGCAAACGCGTCGTTCAGGTCGTTCTCTGTGGTGTTGAAGGAAAGATTTCCCACAAACAATTTATTACTCATGTGATGTTTTACTGTCCAGACTAACACTGCGCTTACCAGACTGTTCCCGAACGCCGGGTTTCAAATCATCACTGAACCATGTTCACCTGAGGATTTACCATGCCGTGGAAGAGACAAGCTATCTAACAGACGAGTCCATCCTGACGGTTTCCAGTGGGATAGCAACAACTATCGGCAACTATCTTTCGGGCCGGTTCGACCCCCGTTCCCGGCAACCTCTGGTTTTACCTGACGACGCGGCATCTGTCACCGCGTCGATCAAATGATTTTGTCGCCGACATTTACAATTACCGACCCGGCAACCATAGTGGTCCTCCCTTCGGAGAAACTATCATGCCGCAGGTGAGTCAATTCGCAGAAGAAAAATAAAGTTATGGGCGATAAATCCCCGAAGTCCACGCAGAAGAAGTCCTCTCAGAAACAGTCCAAGGCCAGCAGCGCCGATCAGAAGAAAAAACAGGCCTTGGAAGCGAAGTCGGCAGCCGCCAAGAAAAGGTAACCCGCGGTTTCTGCCTGTCTCTCCGGAAATGAAAAGCCGGAGGGGCAGATTTCATATCCAACCCTCGCGCACCTAAAGGTCGCGACCCATTTGTATGGCGATTACCATCAAGCTGCGGCAAGGCCAAATCTGGCAATCGGGCGAAGAATTTCTTCGCATCGTGCGTTTGGAGCGATTAGAAGTGGAATACAAATCCACGATCACGCCCATCGCCAAAAAAGGTAACCATCACAAAGTCAGCAAGAAAGAATTCTGTCGCCTGCTGAAAAAAGCCACCTTGCTGCCGCCCGCCGAATCCACCCCAGCCACTGAAGTCGGAGCGTTGACGTAACTTCTCCGCCGCGCTGCCAAGGCGTGTGGTAGGGTCAGCGAAAGAGCGTGTTTGCGGCTGCATCATCGAACCCCAATCGCTGTTGTGGGTCGCAAACCAGCCGGCGGCTCAGGTCCATAGCGAGGTCGGCAAGAATGCAACGCGCCTTGGAGATCCAGCCGGTCTCAATATCCGCGACCGGGCGGCTCCGTTTTTCGATGGCGGCAGCAAGGGAGATTCAGTGCCGGATGCAATTGCTGGCTGCATTGAAGCTGGCGACGCTGATTTCGCATGGTAAGATCGGGGATTGCAAGGCACTGAAACCAATCATTACGCCACGCTCGGCCTCGACCGCGACTGCACTCTCGGGCAGATTCGCGCTGCCTACCGGCTGTTGGCCAAGCACCTTCATCCGGATCTCAATCACGGATCGCCCGAGGCGGTGACAGGCACTCAAAAACTGAACTCCGCCCATGAGATCCTGAGTGATCCCACGCGACGGCACGCCTACGATCGCGAACTTGATGCCGTCATGGCTTCCGCGCCGCCGTCCCACACCGGTAAGCCAAAGCGGATCATCTCCCAGGATGTGAATCTCCGGATTGAGGACTTTATTCGCGGCACGTTGCGAGAGGTCCGGGTCAACGACCCCACCAATCCGCACGCACCAGAAATTTACGAGCTCCTGGTTCCGCCCGGGACCGCCCCGGGGGCGCGTTTTCGGATGCCCCGCACTGCATCAGGAACGGAGGGCTTCGTCCAGCTCCGCGTGCGCGCCTTGCCAAGTTTCCGGTTCAGGGTGCGGGGTTCGGACTTAAGAAGTGATTTGAGGATCCAGCCCGCACGGGCTGCTCAAGGCGGCACGGAAATGCTTCCTGGAATTACTGGCGCAATGCTCCGCGTCCAAATCCCTCACGGCGTGGCAAACGGTCAAATCCTGCGCCTTCCGGGCGAAGGGTTGCCAAAACCGCGCGGCGGTCGCGGCGACCTGCTTGTCCGCATCACCTACCGAATCGAGGTTCGCATCGTTCGACACTCGTCACGATGACGCAAGAACGTGTCGGCGCGACCATGCCGTGCGGTTTGCACTGTCCGAAGCTCGCTCGGAAACGATTCTAACACACTGATTATTATGCTGATGTTGGATTCAATGCCGGAGAAATTGTTTTGCAGAGAGCAAAGCATTGCAATCCAACTTTGGTTCGAGTCTCGTTCAATCACGCCTATTCACTAGCCCAGCTGCTCAAGGTTGAGGGGCTGACCTAAGGTGTTGCCTCCTTTAGTTTCCTAGACGACCCTCACCACCCTGGGTTCACCCGCCAAAAATTGCAGTTTTGAGCAGGTTTCGAACGGGGAAAAAATAATTGAATGACTTTTCGCGAAGTATGTCCTATACTACGAAACATCTGAGGTAATTATGCTTGTCTCAGTCATACCTAACAACGGGCGCAACAAGGAGTGCTCGCAGGGCAAGTCTTCCTCAGTGCAACCTCAAACAAGACAAGAGCCATGATCAAAACCCTCGAAGTCATCACTGAAGCCATCCGCGATCCGAATCATCCTTTTCGCAAGGCGGACAATCAGCCAAGAAAGCCACAGAAGCACCGGTACGAACGGCGGAAAATTAAAGAGTATTTGCATCTGGCCGACTGGCAGGCCGAGCAGGCAACTTGAAACTATGACCTGAGTTTCGGACAAACCAAGGGCCACGCAAGCTTGCGTGGCCCTTTCTTATTGGTAGGAGTTGATCGCGCCGAAATATCAGTCGATCGGGGACTGCTGCGATTTGCCGTTGGCGGGTATAGAAACCCCCGCCGGGGTGCGGCAGGGTGATAAACGTTACTTCACCAACAGCATCTGCCGGGCGCGCTTGATCGCCTTGTTCAGCTTGCGCTGATAATGGGCGGGCAACGCGGTGTATTTCCGCGGCAGAATGCGGCCCTGGTCGGTGACGAACTGCCGGAGCAAAACGGTGTTCTTAAAATCCAGCGCGTCCACAGTGAAGTCAACCTTTGGCTTCGGGCGAGGCGTGCGATTTTCGGTGGTGCGGCGGCCGCCGCGTTCCTTTTTGTCGGTGTGGGTCTTGCGAGGCATAGGGATTACTTGATTTCGCGATGCAACGTGTGACGGCGCAGGGCGGGATTGAATTTCTTGACCGCCAGCTTTTCGGTCTTGAGCTTCTTGTTTCGGGTGGTGGTGTAGCGGGACGGCGACTTGCCCTCTTTGCGGGCTTCCGTACATTCGATGGTGATAATTTCTCGGGCCATAAACTATTGTTCCTTTTCCTTGGGCTTCTCTTCCACAATTTCGTCGTCTTCCTCGACTTCCACGGCGCCGGCGGCATCCACCGTGCCCAACTGACCGATCCGGCGCTGCCGCAAGGTGCCTTCCCGCTCCAATTGCGCCTGGGCGGCAACGGTAAAGCGCGTCCATGGAATCGCTTCCAGCCGCGCCTTGGGAATCGGCTTGTTGGTCAACTCACACACGCCATAGGTGTTGCGTTCAATGCGCTTCAAAGCTTCTTCGATCTCGTAAACGGCGTCCTGATCTGAGGACAAAAGGCTCAGCGCGAAGTCGCGATCAAAATTATCCGTGCCTGAATCCGCCATGTGCAGGCTGTAACCCGCGATCTCCTGCGCGGATTCCTTAGCCAGCCCATTCATCTGGCGCACCAATTGTTCGCGCAGTTCCAACAGGCAACCGTAATACGTTCTCCACTCCGCCTTGACCTTCTTGGTGTGGATTTCAGTGGGGGATTTCGCAACCGCCGGACGGCCGAGAATCGATGCCACCGAGGCCGATGTGTGCGCCTTGTTACGCACTGGGGCTTTCTTTGTATCTTTTTTCTTCGTTGTCACATTTAACAAAATTTTTCCGAGCCTGGGCTCATTGATGACTCGTCCGACGCGTTTCCCGCTCGTACGAGGGGCGGGACTGTAGCAAACAAAGGTAAATACGCCACATAAATCTTAAAGAAAATGGCGCGCGAGCCTCCAGCCCCGTGCTTGACCTGGCAAAATACTTTAAAGAGGAGAGTTGAAGTGGCGGCAAAAACCTGCATAATGAACCTATGTTGTTTGCTGAGTTGAACCTTTTCACGTCCTGCTGAAGCTAGACTCTCCATTTTCCTGTCTCAAACCAATGACCTTAGTCGTATGAACCAAATGAAATCTACAATTCTCTCCGCCAGGCGTGCCACGCCCAAACACCGCTTTTGCCCTCTCCTGGTCGTTGCGGTTGGCTTGGGGATCATATTCGTCAGCGGAAGCACGCTCCGCGCCCAGCCGATCACCGTTCCCAACTTCTCGTTTGAGTCGCAATCGGGTGTCGGATATCCCTTTGGCGCGAATCCCAGTGTCGACTCCTGGCAGAAGATTGCCGAGCCCGCGTACTACACGCCCGCGTTCGGTAATTCTGTGCCGCCGTGGTACTCCACGGCTGGTGTGTTTCTCGGCACCGCCCCGAACAGCCTCAACCCTTACGCCAATCTGCTTGGCAACCAGGCCGGATATATTCTAGCTTTTCCGCAGGTAACGTTGTTCCAGGATTACGATTCCTCACCCACGCATGATTTCGACGCGACGTTCGAGATCGGCAAGTCGTATAACTTGACGATTGGTTTGTTCGGAAAAAACACACTGCCTCCCGGCTCAACCTTTCAACTGAGCCTTTATTATCACGACGACTTGAACAACAAGGTAACGGTAGGCGCGACCACGGCGACTTACAGCGCGGCGAATTTTCCGGTCACACCGATACTCAACCTCATTGATTATCAGGTGAACATTGCAATGGTACAGGCGGGTGATGCTTGGGCGGGCAGGCACATTGGTATTCAACTGCAGTCCACCATCCCCATCGAGCTTTCGTCCGGCAGAAATTGGGACTTCGACAACGTCCGCCTCACTGCCGTACCGGAGCCGAATGCCATAACGATTCTGGCCCTCGGAGTTGGCGGCTTGCTGATACGGATGCGCTCACGTCGTCAAGCGTAATTCAGGGATCGTTGCGAAAAGGCGCGATCATGTGCAACCAAAGAGCGGGAACTAAGTTTTGGATCGCTCGCTGGTTGACCCGGTTTCCCATCGGCGTGACCGTGCTGATGTGGAGCACTGGACTCATGCAGGCAGCTCTTATTGTCGTGCCGAACGCCTCTTTTGAATCGCCAGATACGTTCTTCGCGACCCCAATCGTCGATTCGTGGCAGCTGATGCCGCAGCCCGGGTGGTGGAGTGAGGCTGCCACTGGTCCGTGGACCAACCTCACTGGCACCTTCAAGAACGATCCGCCCGCCAGTACCGAGCACATTGAGAATTGTGATGGCAACCAGGCGTCGTGGCTGTTTGCAAATCCAGGCACCGGCTTTTTTCAGGATTACGATTCACTGGACTGGGATGATCCATCGCCGACGCACGCCTTCGACGCTAAGTTTGAAGTCGGCAAATCCTACCGTCTGACCGTCGGCGTTATCGGCGGCGGCTACTCCATGCTGCTGGAGACGCCCCTCGAAGCCACGCTGTATTATCGCGATGCCGCCAGCAATAGGGTCAGCGTGGCGGCCACCACCATCACTTATTCCGCGACGTATTTCAGCAATCGCACGCATTTTGTTGATTTTACGGTGAACACGCCGGTGATCAGGGCAGGAGACGCTTGTGCGGGCAAGAACATCGGCCTCCAATTTCTTTCCACGGTCAGTCCGGAGCTGGCCGGCGGCTACTGGGATTTGGATAACGTGCGGCTGACTTCAATCCTCGCGCCGAAGTTCGTGAATCCCAGTCACACGAACGGGCAATTTCAATTCACCATCCAAAGCGAACCCGGTCTGGCATTTGAAATGTTCGCCAGCACCAATCTGACGTTGCCGGCGTTGAATTGGACAAGTCTGGGTTTTGTCACCAACGTGATCGGCACCATTCCCTTCATTGACACCTCTGTAAACTTCGACCAGCGTTTCTATCAGGCGCGGCAGTTGCCGTAGCCGAAACGTCATGTTCATCCGACCGGCAAAACCGAGCCCGTCACCCGCAAGCGGTCACGCTTTTACGCTGATTGAATTACTGGTTGTCATCGCCATTATCACGCTCCTCGCCGCGATGCTGCTTCCGGCCATGACCTCAGCGAGAGAAAAGGGTCGAAGGACCGTTTGTCTCTCCAACTTGCGGCAAATCGGTATTGCCATTCAACTATATGCCCAAGACAACGATGGCCGGATTCCCTATGGCCCCAAGGCGCCGCCGTTCACCAATCCGTCCAACTTTTATCCGTCCACCGGGGCGCCCACCAGTCTGATCTCCTTGCAGAGCGGCGTGCCCGTGGGCTTGGGGCTCTTGCTGCAATACCACCTGACCGCCCAGCCGAAAGTTCTGTTCTGCCCGAGTACCGATCAGCCACTCGACACGGAAGCGGAACTGGCGAAAGTCGGCAGCTATCAAGCCCAGGGAAGCTACTACTACCGGCATGGCGGAAACACCCGTCTCTTCGACGGCCCCGGCACCAACAATCCGCCGCCCAATCTCCGGCTCGACAGCCTGGGCCAGAATC
>JANOHH010000647.1:0-2299 GCA_031406395.1 Verrucomicrobiota bacterium
GGTTCACCGCCGAGGGCGAGACGGTGTTCACCAGCACGTTTATTGATTTCAGCCAACCCGGCTTCCGCGACGGCATCGGGCACGCGGCCTATGGCGTCGTGTTCGGCAAGATTCACGACGTCATCGAGGATGGCCGCGTGAAGCGCGCCAGCCCGGAGGTCATGCATCCGTTTTACCAGGCTGGCCCGGCGGCGGAGTGCGGGCTCGCCCGTTATGAAAACGATGTCTTTGGCTCCGATTATCGCGACAACCTCTTCGCCACGACCTTTAATCTGCGTAAGGTCACGCGTCACATCCTGAAACCGAAGGGCGCCACCTACGCGAGTACCGACAGCGATTTCCTGGTGTCCGACAACGTGGATTTCCATCCGACCGATGTGTTGCCGGACGCCGACGGCAGCTTGCTGGTCGTGGACACAGGCGGTTGGTACAAGCTTTGTTGCCCCAGTTCGCAACTCGCCAAGCCAGATATCCTCGGCGCAATTTATCGCGTGCGAAAAGGCGGGTCGCCGCAGTTGGCCGATTCGGCGCGCAAGGCTGCGTATGCTCGACTGGTCAAACCACCCGGTTTGGGCGCCACAAAAGACAATGTTGCTGGCCTCAAGCTGGCGGTTTTGACGGCGCCGCAAACGGAACGTTCCCGCTTCCTGAGTGTCCTCGCGAGCTATAAAGCCACACCGAATGAACAAAACGCTTGGGCGGCCCGGGTGGCCGCCGAAGGGTTGGGCCGGTTGCGCGACAAGCCTTCCGTGCCGGTTATTTTGGAAACCATCGGTCCCGCGAGCCAGGACTTGGTGCTCGAACAATCCTTGATTCGGGCTTTGATTGACATCGAAGCCACGGCGCCGACGCGGGCTGGCCTCAAAGCTGCAAATCCCGTCATCCAACGAGGCGCGCTCATCGCGCTCGACCAAATGGACGGCAGCGACTTGAGACCGACCGAGGTCGTGCCTTTCCTGAGCGCTACGGACGAGCGGCTGCGCACAACGGCCAACTGGATTCTTAGCCATCACCCCGATTGGGGCGGTGAACTCGCCGGTTGGTTCCGGCAACGGCTCACGGTCTCCGACCTAACCGATGCCGAGCGCGCAGCCTTGGATCATCAACTGCACATCCTCACCCGCGCCGAGGTCGGTCAGCAATTGCTCGCCGATACCATCACGCAGCCCGGTTTCCGCAGCGAAACGCGCGTTGCCGCCTTGAACGCCATCGCCGGTGCCGGTTTGAAGCAACCACCAGCCAGTTGGAAAGTCGCGGTCTTGTCTGTTCTCGCAGCTAGGAATCCGAACTCGCTTCCGGCTGCCGTGCGCGCCGCCCGCACCATGAACAGCGACTTAATGATTGTCGCGGCCCTTCGGACGATCGGGCGTGCTGGCAACCAGCCAACGGCGTTGCGCCTCAGCGCGCTCGCGGCGTTACCAGCGGGAGCGCCGCTGGCAGTGGTTGAGTTCGACTTCCTGCGCACGAATCTAGCGGCGGACAACACGCCGATCACGCGCAACACGGCAGCCGGGGTGTTGGCGCTATCGAAGCTCAACGCTCCCCAACTCACTGCGCTTACGGACAACTTGAAGTCGGCCGGACCGCTCGAATTGAACAAACTGTGTGTCGCCTTTGATGGCGGCGGAGACGATGCGTTGGGCAGCACTTTGCTGGCTGCGTTGCGCGAATCCAAGAGCGCGAAGGCATTGCCCCCAAGCCAGCTCAAACCGCATTTCGCCAAATTTCCCGAAGCCACCCAGAAAAATGCCGACGAATTTCTGGCGTCGTTGAACGTGGATGCCGCCAAACAGGCGGCCAATCTCGAAGGGATGCTGACGGAAATCAGGGCCCTGCACGGCGATATCCGGCGTGGGCAGTTGGTCTTCACAAGTTCCAAGACGGCGTGTGTCACCTGCCACGAGATCGGCTACGTGGGCGGCCGCCTCGGCCCGAGTCTCTCCGGTATCGGCAAAGTTCGCACCGAGCGCGATTTGTTGGAAGCCGTGGTCTATCCCAGCGCCAGTTTCGTGCGCAGTTACGAACCGATGGTGGTGGTCAACAAGGACGGCGACGACTTCAGCGGAGTGTTGCGCAAGGATGGGGCCGACGAAGTTGTGCTCGCGACCGGCCCGGAAACGGAGTTGCGAATCGCGCGGGCGGACATTGCCGAGATGCGGCCGGGCATGCTGTCCGTGATGCCGCAAGGGTTGGACACGCAATTGAGCAGACAGGAATTGGCCGACCTCGTCACCTTTTGGAAGTCCATGCAGTGAGGGGAACGACCAAACGCGGCCGCAAGCGTTTGCTTGAAATGCGC
>JANOHH010000974.1:0-3062 GCA_031406395.1 Verrucomicrobiota bacterium
AATTTTGGCGAGCGTTATGTGAAGAATGGAATTCACCGTGTGGTGAATGGCCTTTAGAAACTTTGCGTCTCTGCCTGTTTGCGCCTTTGCGTTAAAAATATAAATCATGAACAAAGAACGAAAACTGATCATTGCTGGTAACTGGAAGATGAACAAGACGGTCGCCGAGGCGCTTGCGCTGGTGGATGACCTCAAGCGCGACCTCGCCAACGTGAAGGAAGTGGACATCGTCGTCTGCCCGCCCTACACCGCGCTCGAATCCGTTTCAAAAGCCATTCTCGATTCGAACATCAAGCTCGGGGCGCAGAACATGAGCGAGAACGGCATGGGCGCCTACACCGGTGAGATCGCCGCCGGGATGCTCAAGGAATTTTCCACGCGCTACGTCATCCTCGGTCACTCCGAGCGCCGCCAGTTCCAAAAAGAACCCGATGCCTTGATCGCGAAGAAAGCGGCGGCGGTGCATGGCGCATCGCTCAAGCCGATTGTGTGTGTCGGGGAAACGCTGGCCGAACGCGAAGCGGGCCAGATGGAAAAGGTCCTGGAAACCCAGGTCAGCGGCAGCCTCGCCGGTTTGACCAAGGAACAGATGGTCGAGACGATCATTGCGTACGAACCCGTCTGGGCCATCGGGACCGGCAAGACCGCGACAACGCAGCAGGCCCAGGATGCTCACGCTTTCATCCGCGCGCTGCTGGTGAAGCTGTTCGACGACGCCGTGGCGAAGAAAGTCCGCATCCAATACGGTGGCAGTGTGAAGCCCGCCAACGCCCGCGAATTGATGAGCCAGCCGGACGTGGACGGGGCGCTGGTCGGCGGTGCCGCCTTGGAGGCGCGAAGTTTTGCTGACATCATAAAGAATTCCATATAACATCAAGCTTATGACGATAATAACTGTAATAACTGTCTTACTCTCGATCGTACTGGTGCTGGTATGCATGCTGTTGATCTTGCTGGTGCTCGTGCAACTCCCGAAAAAGGAAGCCGGCGCGGGCCTTGCGTTCGGTGGCGGTGCGGCGGACGCTCTCTTCGGTTCCGGGGCGGGCAATCCCCTGACGAAGATCACCAAGTACGCCACCGTCGCGTTCTTCGTCCTCCTCCTCCTGATCACCGTGTTGCAAAACAGCGCCTCGCACAGCTCATCCAAGAGTTTTCAGCAGCAGATTGAACAGCAGAACAAGCAAATGCCGGCCCCCCAACCGCCGGCGGGTGCGCCCGTTACCGCCCCGCCCGCGTTCGTTCCGCCCGCTTCCAATGCGCTGACCGCACCCGCGACCACGCCGGAGGCAACGCCGCCTTCGACCAACGCGGCGACCAAATAATTCCCGCGATGCCATTCGCAGACCGCGCCCTCGGAAGAAATTCCCGGGCGCGGTTTTGCTTTCCACGTAAGTCTTCCCGGATCACCCGCCGCGTAACGGGCTGCCTTTGTTCACTCCTCATTCTTCATTCTTCATTCCTCCTAACCGGCTGCGCCCGTCACGAGCCACCCGCCGATGTGACCATCATCAACGGCAACGAACCGGAATCGCTCGACCCGCATATCGTCACTGGCGTTTCCGAGATGCGCATCACCAAGGCGCTGTTTGATGGTTTGACCAAACTCGAGCCCCGCAATGCCGCTCCGGTTCCGGCTTTGGCGGAGCGATGGGAGATTTCGCCGGATGGAAAAACCTACACCTTTCAGCTTCGCACCAACGCCGTGTGGTCCACCGGCGAACCCATCACGACCGCCGACGTCGTGTGGTCGTGGTTTCGGGCGCTGAGCCCAGCAACCGCCGGCGACTACGCCGGGCAGTTGTTCTGCATCAAGGGCGCGGAGGACTGGTATGGCGGCAAACTCACCAACCGCTATCAAGTGGGCATTCAGGCGCTGGACGAGCACACGTTGCGTGTGGAATTGAATTCGCCCCTGGCGTTCTTCCTGGAACTCTGCTCCTTCCCGACGTTGGCGGTCGTTCCTCAGCAAATCATTGATAAACTGGGCGACCGCTGGCTGCACGCCAAACCGCTGCCGACCAGCGGGGCGTTCACGCTCGGTGCGTGGCGCGTGAACGACAAGGTTCGCCTCCTGCGCAATCCGCGTTACTGGGACGCTGCGAATACGGCCTCCGAGATCATTGACCTGTTGCCGGTCGGTTCGCCCAACACCGCGCTCAATCTCTACGAAACCGGTGGCGCGGATATTGTCTGGGACAAGGACCTCGTTCCCGCTGAGTTGATGGACGTGCTGGTGAAACGCCCGGACTTTCATAGCTTCACCTACCTCGGCACGTATTTTTATCGTTTCAACGTCACCAAGCCGCCGTTCAACGATTCCCGGGTGCGTCGGGCCTTTGCGTTTGCGACGGACAAGCCAAAGCTCATCACCAAGCTGACGCGCGGCGCGGAAGTGCCCGCCCGCCATTTCGTGCCCATCGGCGTGGCGAACTACACTTCGCCGGAAGGCCTCTCCTACAATCCGGACGCCGCCCGACAACTGCTGGCCGAAGCCGGTTTTCCGGGCGGCAAAGGTTTCCCCCGGATGACCTACACGTTTTTCTCGGCCGCCGGTGGCGCGAAGTTGCACGGCAAGGTGGCCGTGGAACTGCAGCAGATGTGGCGGGACCTCTTGGGCGTCGAGATCGAGCTGCGGCAGATCGAGCGAAAGGTCTTTTACAGCGCGCAATCCCAACTCGACTACGAAATCTCGACCTCGAGCTGGATCGGCGATTACAACGACGCGAACACGTTCCTAGATTTGTTCCTGAGCACCAGCGGCAATAACCGGACGGGCTGGAAGAACGAGCGCTACGACGCGCTCATCCGCGAAGCAAATCAACAGACTGATCTGAAAAAGCGCGCCGAGCTTTTCCGTCAGGCGGAAACCATCCTCATCGCCGAGGAAGCGCCCATCGTCCCGCTCTATTTCTATGCCGGGTTCAATTACTATGACGACGGCAAGATCAAAGGGATTTGGCAGAACATACTGGATGAACACCCAATGCAATACATATACAAGGTCGGACGAGGGTCGAAGGTCGAGGGTCGAGGGCCGGACTACGACAAGGGAACGCGCGACA
>JANOHH010000999.1:0-3077 GCA_031406395.1 Verrucomicrobiota bacterium
GATTTTGGAGGACGTGGTGAAGTCGGCAGCGCAAACGGCGGTGTTGGTGCTGGTTTACAAATTACGGCTGGTAGGGACGCGTTCCATCCGCGTCCCATTCTTTTCAAAAGGGAGCTTGGGACGCTGTGGAAAGCGTCCCTACCATTTCTGTCAGCGTGGTTGAGAGAACCAGAGACAAAAGAGTGGAGGTTTACTGATTTTGAATCGCGAAAGACACGGAGGGAAAACAGAATGATTGAGGGCAGAACGATCTCTCCAAGTATCCGCCAAGATCATTCTGCCGCCGATAATTCTTAACTTCCCCGCACATCCCACGCGTCGCGCAGGCCGTCACCGAGGAAATTGAGCGCGTGCAGCGTCGTCACCAGCACGGCGCCGGGAAAAACGATCAGCCACCAGTAGATGCGGATGGGATTGATCTGTTCCGCGCCTTCGTTGATGAGCAGTCCCCAACTGGCCATCGGCGGCTGGATGCCAAGACCGAGGTAGCTGAGGAAGCTTTCGTAGAGAATGATCGCCGGCACCGTTAGGGTCAGATACACGATTACGACGCCAAGCACGTTCGGGATAATGTGCCGGCGTAAAATCCAGATCGGGCCCGCGCCGAGGACGCGGCTGGCATCCACGAATGGCCGCGAACGGAGCGACAACACTTGCCCGCGAACGATGCGCGCCATCGTCAGCCACGACACCGCGCCCAAGCCCACGAACAGGAAGATCAGCCGGGCGGATTTCGCCAGCGCGGGCGAACCCAAAGCATTGAGCCAGTTCTTCAACAAGCCCTCCAGGGAGGTGATCAGCACGATGACAAAAATGATCGACGGCAGGGAATAGAGGATGTCCACGAAGCGCATCATCGCGCCATCCAGGCGTCCGCCAACGTAACCGGCGATCGCGCCCCACAGCACGCCAATCACCAAACTCACACTGGCGCCGACCACGCCGACGAGCAAGGAAATCTGCGCCCCGTACAGAATCCGGGAGAAGACATCGCGGCCATGAACATCCGTGCCGCACCAATGATCTGCGCTTGGCGGTTGGAATTGATTCTCGGTGATGCGGTCGGGACTATGCGCGCTGGCAAATTGCGCGCTGCCGAGTTTCAGGCATATCGGCCACGCAAGCACCATGACCATCAACAAGCCAAGAAACCACGCGCTGATGACGGCTGGTCGGTTTTGGCGGAATCGTCGCAAGGCGCGCTGATTGGGGGTGAGAGTAGGACGAGGGTCGAGGGCCGAGGGCCGAGGGCGGGAAGCAATTTCGCCGACGATTTCCGTCGGCTGGCCCTCGACTCTCGATTCTCGACCCTCGTCTTTGTTATTCATACTTCACGCGCGGATCGAGCAGCGTGTAGGCAAAGTCCACCAGCAGATTCATCACCACCAACAGCGCGGCATAAAGCAACGCCAGGCCGACGGTCATGGTGTAATCCGAGTTTAACGAGCTGTTCACGAAGTGCGTGCCCAGACCCGGAATTTGGAAGATCGCCTCGATGACAAACGCGCCGGTCAACAGATCGGCGAGTAACGGGCCGGCGTAGGACACCACCGGCAACACCGCGAGGCGGAAGCCGTGTTTGAACAGCACGGCATTCTCCGACAATCCCTTGGCGCGAGCCGCAGTGATGAATTCCGATTTCATCGTATTCAGCATCCCTTCCCGCATCAGCCGGGCGATGCGGCCGGAGAAGAACAATCCCAGCGCGGCCACCGGCAGAACGAGATGCCACGGCGAAATCCATTGGGCGACGGGCAGCAAGCGCCACTTCATGCTCAAAACCATGATGAGCACCGGGGCCATGACCAGGGCCGGCACGCAAACCATAAGGATCGCAAAGAAGCTGCCGGCGTAATCCGGCCAACCCCCGCGCCGCGCGGCGGTAATGAAACCCAGCGGCAACCCCACGCCCATCGCGAAGCCGAAGGCGATCAGACCGAGCATCAACGAAACTGGCAACGCTTGCTTAATGATGTCGGTGACACTGTGATTCCGATACTTGAGCGATGGTCCGAAATCGCCCTCCAACAAACCGGCGAGATAACGGCCGTATTGTTTCAGGAACGGTTCTTCGAGGTGGTACTTGGTCTGGATGGCGCGCTCGATTTCCGGCGAAGCGGGTTTGCGTTCGCGATCAAAAGGACTTCCCGGCGTCAACCGCACCAGCGCGAAGGCCAGGAAGCTGATGAACAGCAGCAGTGGGATGAGGGCGAGCAGCCGGCGCAGGAAATACATTAAAGGTCGAGGGTCGAGAGCCGAGAGTCGAAGGCCTAACTTCGTGCTCGCCGCGGGAAGGGCGTTTTGGATGCCTCCACTTTGAGCGAGCGATTCAACGAAGCAATCCGTTTGGCGAGACGCTCCATCTCGTCGAACAACGGGTCCAAGTCAGCTTCGGTCACGTAGCCTTCATCCAGACCAAGAAAGAACACAGAGGCTACCTCCATCAACGAAGCGTAGGACTGTTCCAGAAAGTGCGCAAAATCCTTGTCGGAGTTCCGGCCCGATCCTTCCGCGATATTTGAACTGACTGAAATGGAGGCACGCCGAATCTGAGAAGTCATTGCGAACATCTCCGACCGCGGAAACTTCTTGGTCAGCCGATAGATGACTTGGTTGATCTTCCTCGCCTCCTGCCAGACCTCAAGTTTTTCAAAACGGAATCGTATTTTCATGTTTAAGGCTCTTCTTCAATACTTGTTTGACGTCGAACTTTTGTCGCGCGTTCCCTTGTCGTAGTCCGGCCCTCGACCCTCGACCTTCGACCCTCGTCCGACCTTGTATATGTATTGCATCGGATGCTCGTCGAGGATGTTTTGCCAGATGCCGCCGATCTTCTTGGCGTCGTAGTAATTGAACCCGGCGTAGAAATAGAGCGGGACGATGGGCGCTTCCTCGGCGATGAGAATGGTTTCCGCCTGACGGAAAAGCCCCGCGCGCTTTTTCAGATCGGTCTGCTGATTTGCTTCGCGGATGAGCGCGTCGTAACGTGCGTTCTTCCAGCCCGTGCGATTGTTGCCGCTGTTGCTCATGAACAAGTCGAGGAACGTGTTCGCGTCGTTGTAATCGCCAATCCAGCT
>JANOHH010001006.1:0-5276 GCA_031406395.1 Verrucomicrobiota bacterium
CCCAATCTTGATCAGCGCCAGCACGATGACAAAGGCCACGAACGGGGGGAGCGCCCAGAGCAGGATGGGATTGCTCACCCCGAGTATTTTGAGCAACGGCAGCACCAGTTTTCCGAGCAACCCGGCCAAAAGTGCAGCGAGCAGGATGCCGAAGAAAGAAATGCCCGCGCGGATGGCTCCTTGCCGATAGCCTGCGGCAGCCAAACACGCTAGCAACACAACTGCGAGCAGCCAGATTGTCATGCCGTAAAGCTAGAAGCCACTGCCGCCAAAAGCACGAAGAAAATGTGGCGCGCAATCCGGTGGACGGAAATTTTGCGGCTCGAAACCGTCCATCTCCCGCTCGCTGGCTGGCGGGGCTTTCCTCCGTCAATGGCTGCGGCTTGCCTTTTCCCGCCTGACCCAGTCCTTGATGAGCGCTTCCAAAATGTCCAGCGGGACGGCGGCATTGCCGAGCACCTGATCATGGAACTGCCGGATGTCAAACCGGTCGCCGAGTTCCAGCGTGGCGTAGGCACGGAGTTCCTTGAACTTAAGTTCGCCGATCTTGTAGGCGAGCGCCTGGCCCGGCCAGACGATGTAGCGGTCCACTTCCACGCTCACGTCGTGCTCGTTCTTGCTGGCGTTGGCGAGGAAGTAATCCACTGCCTGCTGCCGCGTCCAGCCTTTCGCGTGCAGTCCGGTGTCCACGACGAGCCGGATGGCACGCCACATTTCATAAACGAGCTGGCCGAACTTTGCGCAGGGGTCCTGGTAAAATCCCATCTCCGTGCCGAGGCTTTCGGCGTAAAGTCCCCAACCCTCTACAAACGCGGTGTAGCCGCCGTGCTTGCGAAAATCCGGCACCGCGTCCATTTCCTGTGCGAGCGCGATTTGCAGATGATGGCCGGGGACGGATTCGTGGAGCGTCAACGCCTCCATCTCCCACTTGAGCCGCGTTTCGACGGCGTAGGTGTTGGCGTAAAAATACCCGGGCCGTCCGGCCGGCGGCGAACCGGGTTGATAGTATGCCGTGGTCTGCGATTTTGCGGCGTAATCCGGAATCGGCAACACGCCGTAAGGGAGCCGCGGCAGTTTGCCAAAGAGCCGGGCGAGTTCCGGATCGGCCCGCTTGCAGATGTCGCGGTAGCCGCGCAATAAGTCCTGGGCATTGGTGTAGGCAAAGCGCGGGTCGGTGCGAAGGAATTCCAGAAACTCGCCAAAGCTGCCTTTGAAGCCCGCCGCCGCGATGACGCTGGCCATTTCATCGCGAATCCGCTTCACCTCCGAAAGGCCAAGCTCGTGGATCTGTTGGGGCGTGAGCTGAGTCGTCGTGGAGACCCGCGTGTTGTATTCGTACCATGCCTTACCGTCGGGCAGATCATGCATGGCAATGGTTTCGCGGGCACCGGGCAAATATTCTTTCACCAGGAAGTCATGTAACCTTCCAAAGGCTGGTATGACCTTGTCCTTCAACGCCGAGTCCGCTTCCTGCCGCAGCCGGGCCTGCTGCGTCTCGGGGATTTCCTTCGGGAATTTCCCGAAACTTGCGAGCAGGGAGTTTTTCCGCGGGTCCGCGACCATCTGGTTTTTCACCTGTTGCGGCACGTCGCGCAGCGTGATGCGGGGTGGCGTGATGCCGGCGGTCTCCCCTTGCTTTAACAGCACGAGGGTCTGGTCAATCAGCGCCGGTACTCCATTGAGGCGCGCTATCAGGTTATCGTAATCCTTGACGGTGGCGTGCGGTGCGATGGCGAGCCGGCGCGCGATGTCCTGCTGGATGCCGCTGAGTTGGGTGACTTGGAAATACTCACCCGGAAAAAGCGTGCCCTCCACGGCCAACTCTTGATTTTTGCGAAACAGGTCGTAACTGAGTTGATCGGCGGTGTTGAGATTCGCGCGCTGGATAGAGCGAATGACCTTGCTCGGCGCGAGCAACTCACGCTTCCGTCGCGCGATGGCGGCGAGAGAAATGTCCGACCAACGATGATCCTGTCCCGGGTAGCCAACTTCGGTGGCGAACTCCGGGCTTTCGCTCATCGAATGCTCCCAATCCAGTTTAAACAACTGCTGCAGCCGTTCGGCGGCCCCGGCCTGGGATGCAGCGAGCGCGGTGCACTCGCGTTCGTAATCCGTTTCGGCTCCGTCGGCCATGACCGACATTGGCCAGGCGACCAATGCAAAAAGCGCTGGCAAAAATGGTTTCATGGAATCTTTCGCTTTCGAAGAAAACCGGGCCGGCGATAAAGCCGTCCCTGTTCGCCAAACGCTGTCGGAACCAGCTTACATATGACTGATGATATTATCGCCGAATGCCGAGCACTTGATCTCGGTCGCGCCTTCCATCTGGCGCGCAAAGTCATAGGTCACGCGCTTGCTGCCAATCGCGCCATTCAGGCCCTTGAGAATCAGATCCGCAGCTTCCGTCCAGCCGAGGTAGCGGAGCATCATCTCACCCGACAGGACCACGCTGCCGGGATTGACCATGTCTTTGCCAGCATATTTTGGCGCCGTGCCATGGGTCGCTTCGAAGATGGCGTGCCCGGTGATGTAATTGATGTTTCCGCCGGGCGCGATGCCGATGCCGCCAACCTGTGCCGCGAGCGCGTCGCTGAGGTAATCACCATTCAGGTTCAGGGTGGCGATGACGTCGAAATCTGTCGGACGCGTGAGGACTTGTTGCAGCGTGATGTCGGCGATGGCGTCCTTGATCACGATGCCCGCGCCGGGTTTGCCCTCGGGAATTTTGCACCACGGTCCGCCGTCAATCTCCACCGCGCCGAAATACTTCTTGGCCGTCTCGTACCCCCAATCCCGAAACGCGCCCTCGGTGTACTTCATGATGTTGCCCTTGTGGACAATCGTCACGCTCTTGCGTTGGAACTTGATCGCGTAACTGATGGCGCTGTGAATGAGGCGGACGCTCCCGCTATAGCTTACCGGCTTGATGCCGATACCCACCGCAACATCGCTGGGAAAATCCTTCACGCCGACGGCGTCCCAAAACTCCATCGCTTTTTGCTTTGTGTTGAAACGGATCTTTTTGAATGCAGCCGGCAGTTCTTTCTCGATGAACTCCATGATCTTCGCCGCCTCAACCGAGCCGGCCTGATAATCGATGCCCGCGTAAATATCCTCCGTGTTTTCACGGAAGATGGTCATGTTCACCTTTTCCGGATGTTTCACCGGCGACGGGACACCCGCGAACCATTGTACCGGCCGCAGGCAGACATAGAGATCAAGCATCTGGCGTAACGCAACGTTGAGTGAACGAATACCGCCCCCAATGGGTGTCGTGAGCGGGCCTTTGATGCCGACGAGATATTCGCGGAACGCCTCGACGGTGTCGTCGGGCAGCCAATTGTCGAATTTGTTCTTCGCGGTCTCGCCGGCGAAAACCTCGAACCACGCAATCTTTCGCTTCCCGCCGTAAGCCTTCTGTACTGCGGCATCGAACACACGTTCGCTGGCCGCCCAGATATCCGGGCCGGTGCCGTCGCCACGAATGAAGGGCACAATGGGGTTTTCCGGCACGCTGAGTTTGCCGGTTTGGATGGAGATTTTTCCGCCAACGGGCGGGGTGACGTCTTTGTAGGCCATATTGTGAATTTTAGTTTAGTTTAGGCGAAGTAAAGGGAACGGCTGAATGCGGGGAAAATCAAGGAAAGAAAATTGCTGACGGTCAGGTGCAGGCGATTTTCGGGAAGAAATCCTGCGCCGTCCGGCAGGTCGCGGCACTCAGTTCTTCAAGGGAACAACCTCTGACTTGGGCGATGGTTTCGGCAATCTCCTTTACGTAGGCGGGCTCGCAGCGTTTGCCGCGATAAGGCACCGGCGCGAGATACGGGCAATCGGTTTCGAGCATGAACTTGTCCAGCGGCGTGGCTGCCACCGTATCGCGTACGTTCTGGCCGTTCTTAAACGTGGCAATGCCAGTGAAACTCACAAGCGAGCCGAGTGCGAGCACGCGCTGCATGGCGGTGGCATCATTGGCGAAACAATGAAATACGCCGCGCACGCGGTCGGCGAACGGCTGTAATTGGGCCAGGGTGTCCGCGAAACAATCTCCCCGCTGATGAATGACGCAGTTTAGCCCGGTTTCCGCAGCGACTTCGAGGTGTTGCTGGAAGAGTTCGGCCTGCCGGCGCCGGTAGGTTTCATCTTCCGTTGCCGTTCCGCCCTTGGCACTCGGCAGGCGATAGTAGTCCAGTCCGGTTTCGCCGAGCGCGACGACCTTGGGATGCTGCGCAAAAGCGCGTAGGGCAGGGCGGATGTCGTCCGGTGCTTCTAGTACATGGGACGGATGCCAGCCGACGACGGCGTAGATGCCGGGGTGTTCCTCGGCGAGCTTGAGCGCGCGGCCACTGCTTGCCAGGTCGGTGCCGATGGAAATAATTTTCGAAATCCCGGCCGCCTGTGCCCGCGCGATGACCTGCTCGATCTCCGGCGCGAAGTCGGGATAATCCAGATGCGCGTGCGTGTCGAAGAAAACAGCCATCGCGCTCCCCGTTGCCGTTGACTACGCGCCGCCGTAGAACTGCTCGACGACTTGACGGAAATTGTTTTCCGCCGGCTTGACGATCTTGAGTTCGCGCGTGGCGCTCTCGGTCGAATCGCTGGCGTGCGCCGCGTTGACCATGATGTTCTGGCCGAACTCGCGGCGGATGGAGCCGGGCGGCGCCTTCGACGGATCAGTCGGGCCGAGGACGTCCCGGATTTTGGCGACGGCCCCCACGCCTTCGTAGATGAGCGCGATGCACTTTTCTGAACCGGGCTGAGTCTGTTCGGCGGCGGACGCCTCGGACGGGGCCCGGCCGGCCATGAAACGAACAATGTTCTCGAACTGATTATCGCCGAAGACGGGGCCGATGATTTCGCCCAACTGCTTTTCGGTTTCGGCCGGAATCGCCAAGCCGAGTTCCTTCTCCAACGCCACCTTGGCTTTGGCGCCGACCATGTCTTTAAGCTTGGTGCGCAGGACTTCGCGCACGGGGCCGTAGAAATCCATCGCATCCGCCACGCTCATCCGCAGCACTTTGATGGCTACGATATAGAGGCCGGTGCGGGAGAAGAAATCAATGACGTTGCCGGGACGGCCCGTGGGGAAGCGGAAATTGTCCGGCTTGATCAACACCAATGTGCGCTGCGGCAATTCTCCGGGTTGGTAGGCGATGGTCTTTTCGACCAGCCCCCCGTCGGAATCCGAATATTGCGCCCAGAGCTTGAGCTTGGTGTTGGCTTCAGCAACGGTGGGCGCCGCCAGCACGGCGGGTTCGAAGTAACGCACGCTGCCATCG
>JANOHH010001036.1:0-2921 GCA_031406395.1 Verrucomicrobiota bacterium
GCTCAAACCCTGCACGCCTCGGCACTGAACAATCTCCACAACCGCCATCTCGAAGACGCAACGCAGGATCTTGTGGCGCTGCTCGCCCTTGGCAAGCTGGGCGAGCAAGACCCGGGCTTGGTCAGCTTCATGATTCGCATCGCAATCCTGGGATTAAGTGTGGATGTCTCCTGGGACGCGCTCCAAGCCGAGGGCTGGACTGAGTTGCCGTTGGCGGGTTTGCAGAGTCACTGCCTGGCAATCACCAATGTCCTTTCCCAATTGCCCCGCACCCTGGAGGCTGAACGCATCGCGCGGATTCACGCTCTGACTCGTTTTCGTTCGCATTCATATCAGGCGTGGGTTACGCGGTATCAAGAATTATTTGCCGGGTTCGGAATGCAACCTTCGCTCGCCGATGCGGCGTTGTCGGTGCGGGTGCGGCGGCAGTGGCTTTTCCACCCCGTCTGGCGCTTCGCTTGGGCGGACCAGGAAGAGTTGAAGTATCTGCAGGATGTGCAATCCGAAGTGACAGCGCTGCGCGCGACCGGGAGCCATCCAGCTTACCTGTGGTTGCAGGAGCAAGTGGCAGCGAATCGTCAAAATTACCGCGCCCCGGTGGCGGCGTGGCGTTTCTATGGCCGGCTGCCTTTGGTGGATCGTTTCGCGGAAGTGATCGGCCCTTCCCGAGTCCCGGAATCAGCTTACCCCTATCCCGATTTTTCAAGGGCATGGTTCATCACCCTGCAGAATCTCACCCGGCACGAGCTGGTGATCACGGCGATTGCCCTCAAGCGGTATGAATTACAACATGGAAAATCTCCTTCCGACCTGGCCGCGCTGGTACCGGATTTTCTGCCCGCGCTACCCTGGGATCTAATGGATGGCCAGCCGCTGCGATACCGGTTGAATTCGGACGGGGCTTTCGTGCTGTATTCGGCGGGGGAAAACCTGCGGGACGACGGCGGCGATTTCGGTTTCGATTCCAGCAAAGACAGTGCGCTGAACCCTTCGCCCTGGTGCGGGAGAGACTGGGTCTGGCCCCAGAGTGGCGTCGGTTTGAAAGTTCCTGAAGCCCCCAGCGTCGCCCGGCAAAGCCGCCGCGAGTGAGAACTCGGCAAGCCGTTCAACCACGAATGGACACGAATGAAGACTTGTGTATTCAGTCCCAACGGTGAGGCGTACGCGGCCACCAAACCGGGGCCAAGGATTCCGTTTGCCAGCTTTCACTTCGACAGCGGCAGCTTCGTGTTCATGGGTGTTCATTCGTGGTTTCCTTCTGCATGTTTTCGCACCAGCGATGAGGAGCGCAGATTAGCGGATTCCCTTTCGGAAGTCGGAAACACTTTTCATGGAAATTGTGGGCGTAGCTAAAATCAAGCTGGCTTGGTTGCCAGGCAGACCTGGTCGGCCAGCTCAAAGAGAACGTCGGGCGCCAATTCGGATCTTTCGTGGCACAACCGGACGCCCGCATCACACGCAGCCTTGTTCAATTGTACCCGCCAGCAGCAACCCGGAAAGGCAAACGACCACTCATGGTGATCTGCGTTCAACAACTCCCAGGCCGCTCCAACCTTTAGTACTTTTGGGTATTGGGGTATTTCCTGGCTTAGCCAGAGGACAATGCTCTCCACCGCCACCAGCTTCGCCTCGAAATCAGCTCCGCACCGCACCTCCTCAATGATGACGGGCGACAGGTTCACGGGGTGTAGCTTCGATCTTTGCTGGCTGGACTTTTGCAGTGCTTCACCCTTGCTTCGGTCACGATTGCTGCCACAGGCCGATCGGCATAAGTTCGGAACCAAACATTCGTATTCATAAAGACAGTAGGTTTCGTGGCTATCGTCCCGGGATGGTCAAGGGTTATTTGCTCACGGCCCGCGCAGGCGGAGGAAGCCGGACAGCCCGGTGGGTGTGATCGTCACCACTTTCTGGCCGTTGATTTGCTTTGGCGATGTTAGGAAATCCCGCCAATCGCCGCCGTTGGCCATCGTGGCGGTCGGTTCCATTCGGAGGGCCGAGTTCCACGAGGCTCCAATGCCTCTACCCCAATCTTTTCAGAATGGGACTCGTGGAACTCGTCCCTCCGAAGTTACCTCCGAGGCGTGAAACTCACGGCTTGCGCAGGCGGAAAAATTTGGCGTCGCCCGTGAGCGGCAGTTGCAAGCTGCGCTCGTTCGTGGTGACGGTGGGCGTGTTTGTTACGGTTGCCCATGACACCGCCGGCAGCGAGGTGGCGGTTTCGAGGAAATAATCCGTCGCCTCGGCGGGCCAGGACAGGCTCACGTTTTGGCCCGAACGGCTGATTTGGACTCTGGCGTCCCGCAGGCTCAGGTTCACGAGAAATGCGTCCCTGTCTCCGCCGGGTTGAGACTGAAACGGATTCATCGTAGGCAACTGCCCGCCTGTGGTGCCAACGATCCAAGGATTGCCGCGCGCGTCCAGCGCCATGCCGCTGGGAGACTCGTCTCCCGGTCCACCAAACAAAGTCGAGAAGGTGAGACCCAGGTCTGATGGGCGGAACTTGACTATGAACACATCACTCGACAGTCCTGGAACGGGCCCCGAATCGAGCGGATTCGTAACCGGAAAGCCGGAGGGTTGCCCGCCGGGGCCGACCGTAGAACCCACAACCACGATTTCTCCGGCCGGATTCACATGCACTCCACTCAGAGAATCATTGCCACTGCCGCCGAAGTAAACGGCTGAACGGTAGGCTCCGTTTGTTGCGCTGAAGATGGCGATGTAGCATTCCCCGTAGCCATTTGCTGTCCCGGGATTGGGCGCGTTGATCGCTGGGAGAGTCGGGCCCCAGGAAGTCCCAGCGAGCACCACTAGTTCATTCGATGCAAGAGCGATGTAAGGCTCGGACAAACCTTCGGTCACAGTGGTTGGCCAGCGCCGCTCGAAGGAACGGGTGCCGTTGGGATTAAACTTGGCCG
>JANOHH010001046.1:0-1077 GCA_031406395.1 Verrucomicrobiota bacterium
ATACTCCGCCGCCTTCGCCCGCTCCCCAAGCGCCTCGTAAGTCCGACCGATGAACGTCCTACAACTGCTCCGCCCCCAGCGCGGTTCCAGCGGTCCACCCGCAACTTCGGCCTCGGCTTCAAAAAGTTTTTCCGCCGCCAGCAAAGTTGTCAACGTCTCGCGCCATGCGCCGGGCTTCTTCGCGGTGTGAAACTCGCACATGCCGAGGAGATACTGGACGCGTGGATCGTTCGCGCCAAATTCGAGAGCCTGGTCGCGATGCTTTGCCAGGCGGGGACCGAACCAGGCGGCGCGCACCACGCTGCCGTTGATCTTCATGCCGTAGAGCGTGCCGAGCAGGGCATGGCTTTCAGCGTGATCCGGGCACAACTTAGCGGCGGTCTTGAGCGCGTCAACGGCGGCCTCCATCGCCGCTTCGGCGGCGGGCGCGTTGGTCGGATTTACTGGAGCGTGTTGCAGTTGGAGCATGCGATGAAAGTGCGCGGTGCCCAGCCAGTAGAAATTGGTGCAAGCCGCGGGTGAATTCGTGCTCGCCTGCCGGAAGAGTTCCGCCGCTGCGCTGAAGCGCTCGCCGTCCCAGGCTTGATAGGCCGCCGTGAACTCCGCGATACCGGCCACGGTCAATGGATCCGCCAGCCCGTCCGCGCGCGCCGACAGCGTGGTGAACAAAATCAAAATTGGCAGCCAACGACTCATCGCTACGCCTAGCTATACCCGGCGGGGGAAGCTTCACCAAGCCGATTGTGGCGCTTGCCATCGGGGCGGGCACACTGCCCCCGACTCCCTCGCCCCGCCCAAACGGGGAGAGGGCTGGGGTGAGGGGATTTGAACTGGAGATGAAGCTGCCTCCTCACCCCGCCCCTCTCCTCCCTCGGCGGAGGAGAGGGAGAAAACGGGGGCAGGGTCAAGATCCGCCCCATCGTGGTCATGGGCTCGCGCGGCTTTTTCAAAACCGGGGCGACGCAGCGGGAAACGGCGGCGGGCTGAGGCGGTGCGCCTTCGCTCGACCTTCATTGTGGGTTTCCCGGGCGAGACAGATGCGGATTTTGACTATCTCTTGCAATGGATGAAGGAAGC
>JANOHH010001080.1:0-6094 GCA_031406395.1 Verrucomicrobiota bacterium
ATCAATAAATCACTGGCAAAATCTCGATGAGCAACCGAAAACAATCGGCCGATGGTGGAGCGAGGCGGCTCATCAGGAGTCTCGCCCCACCTAACTCTTCCGGCGCCCACGGAGTGAGGCGACCGGGCTCCGTCGGCGGCATATTCCGAAGACTGTTGCCCGGGTATAGCGGCGTGGCCGCCTCGCGGCTTTACGCCGCGCGCCGGGGAACGGGCGTGGTGCTGGCGGCGGTGGTGTTCCTCGCGTTCGCGGTTGTTTCGTGCCGCACCGTGAACCGCTCCATCGTGATGCTGCCCAATGTGCCGGGCGCGAAATATATCGGCTCGAAGGAATGCGAACAGTGCCACGAGGAAATTTACAAGAATTTCGCGACCGCTGACCACGCGCGCTTGATTGCCGAAGGCCCCAATGCCCTCGAAGCCGGCTGCGAATCCTGCCACGGCCCTGCCAGCCTGCACTCGGATTCCGGCGGCGAAGTGAAACCGCCGAACAGCTTCGCAGCCGGGCGGCCCGTGGCGAACAATTTCGGCGCCTTGCTCACGACGCCTCCGGATCGGGCCACCGAGACGGTTTGCTTCTCCTGCCACGCCGACGTGCGGGGGCAGTTCGGTCTGCCGAGTCATCATCCCGTTCCGGAAGGCCGCATGACCTGCACGGTGTGTCATTCGCCGCACAAGGGCTTTGCGAATAAGAACGGCAGCACGGCGCTCCGGGCGCAGGACGATGGCTGTCTCCAGTGTCATCCGGCCCAGCGCGGGCCGCAGGTGTTTGAACACGAAGCGATGCGGGAAGGTTGCACCACCTGTCACGGGGCGCACGGCACGGTCAACGCCAAGATGCTGACGGTGCGGGACTCGAACCTGTGCTTGAAATGCCATTTCCAGCAGGTCCGGGGCGGCCAGCTCCTGATTGGTGGCTCGGACCACACCGTCCGCGTGCAACAGGGCACCTGCTGGACGGCGGGCTGTCATGAGGCGGTCCACGGTTCCCGCGTGAACTCATCCCTCCGCTTCTGATCATTCAAAATGAAAAAATCCAAATCCAAAAGCCGACGTGGCGCCGCGCGCGCCGCCCGTTCCGGAGTCGGGGCTTTCGGCATTTTTAATTTTGCATTTTGCATTTTTAATTGCGTGGGCGTCGCCCACGCGGCGGCCGAGCCGGACAATTCCGTGTTCGAGGGCGGCACCAACACGTACAACAACTGGATTGAATTGTCCGCGGGCGGCCTGATTCCGAGCGGTAACCATTCGCAGGCGGAGCAGGATCGCCACCTGTCCCAGGGCGCGTTTGGCGGTATTTCAGACCTCCATTTCCAGCAGAGCGTGGCGACAAACACCCTCTTCACCCTGGATGGGCGCGGCATTTTCGACGCGCACGACTATGGGTTGACGCTCAATCTGAGAAGGGAGGATTTCTATTTCCTGCGGTTCAACTTCGAGAACTTCCGCACCTGGTATAACGCGGACGGCGGTTATTATCCGCCGGACAATACCTGGTATCCGTTTCCCAACGGCGACGAGGCCCTGGCGCTGGACCGGGGTGAACTTTCCTTCGAAGGCGGGACGCTGTTTAAGAACAATCCAAACTTCATCTTCAAGTACAGTCATCTGTACCGCGACGGGGAAAAGAGTTCGACCATCTGGGGGGACACGCATCCGATGCTGATCGGACCGACGCGCGGCCTCACGCCGAGTTTCTACGACATTGATGAGAAGCGGGACATTTTCGCGTTGGACGCGACCCACCACATCAAGGCCACCGACTTTGGCTTGGGAGTGCGCTACGAACATGGCACGATCAACAACTCCCTCAACATCTCGCAGTATCCCGGGGAGCCGGCCGTCGCCGGGGTGCCGCAAGATCGCAAGATAACCAACAGCGAAGGTTCGAACTCGGACCTGGTCAACGTGCATGCTTTCAGCGAGACGTGGATCAAGAAGAACCTGTTCTTCTCCGCTGGATACATGTTTACCCATCTGGAAAATGACCTCTCCGGCAGCCGGATTTATGGCGACGACTTCGACGTGAACTACGCGCCGAATGCCGGCAACGGTTTGGGCTACACCAACCTCGTCGGCAACTCGCAAGCAACCGAGAACGTGTTGAATCTGAACCTCATGACCGTGCCGCTGAGCCAGTTCACCGTCGTGCCTTCGGTGCGCGTGCAGAAGACGGACTGGGACGGGAATTCCAGCGGGATCGGGACGCTGGGCATCAGCACCGAGCCATTTGTGGCCAACAGCGATGGCGATCAGATTGAGGTCCGCGAGCGCCTGGATTTGCGCTACACCGGCGTGACGAACTGGGTGTTTTACGCGGGGGGCGAATGGACGCAGGGCGATGGCACGCTGAACGAAGTCGGCGGTTTGAGCCGGGTCAACGGCATTGGGGTGCCGCCCGTCGCGCGGGCGACCGACGACAGCCGCTTCTTCCAGAAATATTTCCTGGGCACCCGGTGGTATCCCACGCGCCGCGTCACGCTCGACCTCGGCGGCTACTACAAGAACAACCAGTACGATTACGATAACACGCTGGACAGCACGCCCAATAACGCCGGTAGCCCCAATCGTTATCCGGCGTACCTGGTGATGCAGAACTTCGAGACCTACGACGCCAACACCCGGCTGACTTTACGTCCGCTCCAGAATGTGACGCTGGTCACCCGCTACGAGTATCAATGGTCCACCATTCACACGACCCCGGATCCGATCTCCACTTTGAGCGAGGAAGAGACTGGACAGATGACGAGTCAGATCATCGCCCAGAACATCAGTTGGGCGCCTTGGTCCCGGCTTTACCTGCAAGTGGGCTTCAACTACGTCCTGAGCGAGACCAAGACGCCGGCCGCCGATTACACCCAGGCCATCCTCAACGCCCAGAACAATTACTGGACCGTGAACTTCAATTCCGGCCTGGCCCTCGACGACAAGACCGATCTGAATCTCGGCTACACCTACTACCAGGCGGACAACTACAGCGCCCCCAACCCGATCTATATTGGCTACGGTGCCGGGGGTGACGAGCATGCGATCACCGCCACCGTGGTGCGACGGCTCACGAAGAATCTGCGCGCGACGCTGCGCTACGGCTATTACCACTCGACCGACGAACCTTCCGGCGGCAACAACGACTACAGCGCCCAGGTGGTTTATGCCAGCATGCAATATCGGTTCTAAGCGGGTAAACATGCGGCGGCGGTTTCCACGCGGGGTGCGGTGTTGTAATCGAGGCGCTGGATTTGGCAATTTCAGCATAGCCAATGAGAGCAGGTAATCCGATGCTGAAGTCGTGAACGTAATGGAATCAAGACGATCAGTTGCCGGCTTCAGGGCGGGAAGTGGTTCGCCCGACGCTCGGGGACGATTCGGGCGATTGTCCAGTGGTTCCGCGGTAAACAAGCCATAGCAAACAATCAAAAATCATATCGCATGAAAAAAATACTGTTATTGTCGCTCGCCTTCACCTCCGCGGCGCTGCTGTCAGCTTCCGCGGCCGATGCCAAAGCCAACTACGACAAGGGCTGCGCCAAGTGCCACGGCGCGGACGGCAAAGGCCAGACCAAGATGGGCCAGAAGCTCGGCTGTATGGACTACACGGATGCCAAGGTTCAGGCCGACATGAAGGATGAAGCCGCCACCAAAGCCATCAAGGAAGGTCTCAAAGACAAGGAGGGCAAAGTGTTGATGAAGCCGGCGGAGGATTTGTCAGACGCAGACATCAAGGCGCTGGTCGCCTACATGCGGGCGTTCAAGAAATAGGCGGGCGTTTGGAGCGGGTGAGCACCCCGAGGTTGTGCAAGAGGCGGGGATCGAGTTCAACTCGGCTGGCAGGGTAACACAGGCCAGCCGAGACGATGACCAAAGTTGATATTTTAGATGTATTATGAAAAAACTCATCACCATCACCGCCGCTGCGTGTGTTCTGGCTACGGGGACACTGTTGGCAGCGGACGCCAAAGTGATCTACGACAAGGAATGCACCAAATGCCACGGGGCCGATGGCAAGGGGGACACGAAAATGGGCAAGAACCTTGGGGCCAAGGATTACACCGATCCCAAGGTTCAGGCCGAAGTCACCGATGCCGCCGCATTCAAGGCCACCAAGGAGGGTTTGAAGAACAAGGAAGGCAAGATCTTGATGAAACCGACGGAAGGCGTGTCCGACGCCGACATCAAGGCGGTGGTCGCCTACATGCGGACCTTCAAGAAGTAATCGTCCACGGTGGGGTTAATTTTCCGATTCAAACGGGGTGGGTCGCCCTGCCTGGAAGTCCTATATCTATTCGCTGAGCCATGAACGAAGAACCAAAAGACAATGCACGAACGCGCCACTTCCGCAACTGGCTCACTTACTCCGGCGGGGTGGTGGCGATTGGCAGCTTCTTCGCGTTCTTGCTGCTGTTCTCGATGGACCTGTTTGCGCGCACAGGCAATCCCTACATGGGGATTCTGGCGTACGTCATTGCGCCCGGGTTCTTGTTCCTGGGCTTGGGCATGGTGGCGCTGGGGGTGTGGGTTCAACGACGCCAGGAACGGCGGCTAGGCATCGCTGTTCATTCGATTAGAAGCCGGCTGTCCGTGGACCTTACCCGTCCCGGCGACCGGAAAAAGCTCCGCATTTTTGTCGTCGGCGCCGTCGTCTTTCTGCTGTTCACGGCCATCGGCAGCTATCAGACGTACCACGTCAGCGAGTCCGTCCAGTTTTGCGGTCAGGCTTGTCATGTCCCGATGAAGCCGGAGTTCACCGCGTATCAATTCTCCTCCCACGCCCGCGTCTCGTGTGTCGAATGCCATGTGGGTCATGGCCCGGAGGCTTTCGTCAAAGCCAAGATGAATGGGGTTCATCAACTCGTCGGCGTGATGACAGGCGACTATGGCCGGCCCATCCCGACACCCATCCGTAATTTGCGCCCGGCCCGCGAAACCTGTGAGCAATGCCACTGGCCCCAAAAGTTCTCCGGCAATATTGACCGCACTTACCCGCATTTTCTTGCCGACGCCACGAACAGCGCCTATGCCGTCCGGCTCTCATTGAATGTCGGTGGCGCTGATCCGACCCATGGTCCGGTCGGTGGCATTCACTGGCACGTCAGCGAAGACAACAAGATCGAATACCTCGCCACGGACGATCGCCGGCAGGTTATCCCGTGGGTGCGCGTGACCGACCCGAAAGGCGTGGTCACCGAATACCGCACGCCCAAGTTCACCAACGACGTCAGTGCGTTCGAAATCCGGCAGATGGATTGCATGGATTGCCACAATCGTCCGGCTCATCGTTTTCGCGCACCCAACGACAGCGTGGATTTTGCCATGAGCATCGGCCGGATTGACCCCAAACTGCCCTGGGTGAAATCCAATGCCGTCGCGGCGCTCATTCCGAAATACGCGACCGAGGCGGAGGCGTTGGCCGGTATTTCCAGCCGGCTGCGGGCAACCTACGCCAGCGCGCCGGGGCTGGATGGCTTGGTCAAAGAAGTGCAGACGATCTACACGCAAAACTTTTTCCCAGAAATGAAAGCCGACTGGCGCGCCTACCCGGAAAACATAGGTCACAAGGATTGGCCGGGATGTTTCCGGTGTCATGATGGCAAACATGCCGCGGTCGGCTCGAACAAGCAGATTCCCGCCAGCGACTGCACCTCGTGCCACACGATCATCGCGCAGGGCAATAATCAGGAGCTGTTGCAGATTTCACCGGCGGGCCAGAAATTCAAACATCCGGGAGACGAAGTCGATGGCGCTTGTAACGATTGTCATACGGGCGGCCTCTGATCGACGCGACTTGATTCATCATTGGGGCGCGACGCGAAGGCGGCCGGTAGCTTGGGGAGGATGGTTTTTTCCATTGGCGCTGATATGCGCCATGAGCGCGATGCCGCTGGCCGCCGCTGAAAAAATCACCAACACGGATTGTCTCGACTGCCATCTTGATCCCGCCACGACCCGTAAAGTCGGGGATAAGGTTGTTCCACTCCTCTTTCCGACCAACGCCTTCGACCAGTCCGTCCACGCAAAACTTGATTGCATTGATTGTCACGAAGGTATCAAGGACATGGTGCACGAGAGCAAGCTGCCGCCGCCGAATTGCACGGGCT
>JANOHH010001105.1:0-3047 GCA_031406395.1 Verrucomicrobiota bacterium
GGATGGCAAAGTCCTGCACGAGAATCTTTCGGTCGAACAACTTAAGGCCCAAGCGCCGGAACTTCACGACCTCATCAAAACCGGCGTGGCCGGGGATGCCAGAGCGCGGAAGCCCAAAATTGACGCCCGTCTGCGGGCAGACTAGCCACCGGCCGCGAAGTCGCGCGGCCCATCACGCGAGGTGCCAATTCATTGTCATCCCGACTCATTGGCCGATCTTTTTCCACTCCGCCTCCAGCCCGCGTCCGCGAATCCACTCATCCAACTCTGCCCGGTTGATCTGGTCGCCGGAAACCGCGAGCATCGAACGGATGTCGCGCAAATGTTTGTCTGACCCGCCTTCGCGGTAAAACTCCAGCTTGCGGACGATGACGCACTCGGGCGGCGCCACGACAATCAGCTCGCCTTTGAATTCCATCTTGCGGGCGTTGCGAAAAGCCCACGTGTTGAATTCGTCCCGTCCCGTCGTGTAGATGTCCGCCTTGAAACCGGTGGCGACGTGCAGCGCATTGAACTGGCCGTTTTGCGGCCGGGCGGTAAGCGTCGTGCCTAGCACCTATTGACCAAGCAACGATCATCGGTTCGTAAAGCTCGTAGGGTTATGCTACGACCGTTATGACGTCGCTTGCCGTTGTAAGGTGCGTTGCGTTTTGGCCCAGGTTTCCGGGGTGACTTCCGGGATCTGTTTATTCGTCATGCGGGGCAAGCGGGTCAGGACTTCGCGCAGATAGGTATAGGGATTCAGGCCACGGCGGCGGCAGCTCTCGATAACGGTGTAAATAATGGCGCTGCGTTCGCCCGCTTCGGCTTGGCCGATGAACAGCCAGTTTTTCTTGCCAATCGCCGTGGGCCGAATGGCGTTTTCCACAAGGTTGTTATCGATCTCGACCCGTCCGTCTTTCAGAAAAACTTCTAAGGTGCGCCATTGGCCGAGCGTGTAATCCATCGCTGTGCCCAGCGAACTTTGCGGCAGATGCCGGCCACTGGCTTTGAGCTGGATCAGCACGCGTTTCAGCCGCGCGACGATCGGGCGGCTCTCGTGGGCCCGCACGGCGGCGCGTAGTTGCGGTCCCGCCTTGTGGGCTCGCAGGTTGGCTTCCACGCGGTAGAGGTGTTGGATCTGGCGCACGATCCAACCGGCGGTGCGCGGTGCGGACTCAAGGGCTTCGTAAAACTTCCGGCGGACATGGGCCCAACAGCCAGCCAGTTCAATGGTGTCGCCACGACCGTTGGCAAAACTGCGATACGCCGCGTAGCCGTCGCATTGCAACGTGCCGCTGAAGTCCACGGGAATAATATGGTCCAGGCACGCCGCCGCGCGGCTGGTTTCCCAGCGGTAAAACACATCGCCACCCGGACGATGCCCCGTCCAGAGATAACCTTGCCGCGCCCGGCCGTAGCCGGGCTCCAAATAATCAACGGGCGTTTCATCCACCTGCACATAGCCACCCGCCAAAACGCCGGTGCGGATGTTTTCGTAAATGGGTTTCAACCAGTCCGCCGCCAGCGCCACCCAGCGCGCCAACGTCTGGCGCGGCAAATGCACTTGATGCCGGCTGAGGAAAATTTGTTCCTGCCGGTAGAGGGGCAGATGATCGCAATACTTGCCGACCAAGATCTGTGCGATCAACCCGGGCCCAGGCAAGCTCCGATCCTGCAATCGTTCCGGCAACGCCGCGATCACCGGCGCGTGATCCACCTCGGTGCGATGCACGTATTTCTTGCGGATCGTCCGGCGCCGCAGAAAGCGCGCGGGTTCGTAGTCGAGTTGTTCGCTGACTTCCTGCCCGATGCAACGCCACGCTTCGGGCTGCGCCTTGACGGGTTCGGGTTCAATCACTTCTTCCACCACGGGCAAGTCTTCAGGTAGGCGCGGGGTGCGTTCCTTGCGGGAGCGCACGACCGAAAGTTCGGGGACAGGTTGAATCGCCGGAGTTTCAACCACCGCCGCCGCGGGCAGCGCCATGAGCAGTTCGAGTTGCGCGGGATCAAGGGTTTCACTGCTCGCGCCGAAAACGCGCCGCACCAGCAGATCGATTTTTTGCCGCAACAACGCGTTCTCCCGTTGCGACTCAGCCAGCGCGGACTCGCATTGCGCAAGGCGTTCGGTGAGTTCTTTTTCCCGCAGCGTCATCGGTTGCGAACTCTGACGCACGGACGACGGAAGTGTTCAATCTTCACAAAACATTTTCGGAAAAAGTTTTTGCAAATAATTTTCCCAATTCCTCTTGCGGGTTTCGTCGGTTTTGCGGTGCAAAAGAAGTTCACCCTCACTCCTCGCGCTCGTACCACGGACGCAATTTTGCGCCGCGCAAATCCACGCCGTCGGTCAACATCGCCAGTGCCTGCGGTGTCAGCTTCAACTTCGTCACCGAGGGTTCGAGGTTCTTCGGCCACGAAAAAGTTCCCTGCTCCAGCCGCTTGGTCAGCACCCACAATCCCGTGCCGTCCCAACACAAAATTTTCAACCGCGTATGCCGCCGGTTGCTGAAGACAAACAACGCGCCCTGGCGCGGGTCCTCGCCCAACCGTTCGGTCACCAACGCCTGCAGGCCGTTGAAACCTTTGCGCATGTCGCACGCCTCCAGCGCCACGAATACCTTTAAGCTGCCGGAAAAACTCAGCATGCGCCTGGCGGTTGTGCCAACGCCCGCACCAGTGCCGCCACCAGCGCCACCTGCTTCAGTTCGCCAACCTCCGCCCGCGCACCTCCCGGCAGATGCACCACGAGCGCAGAGGTAGCTGACGCCATCGGCGATTGCGCCTGCTCCAGCACCGCCTCCATCCAGCGGACTTGTTTGGCGGCGTCCGCCGGGCCCGCAGGTTGGCTGCTGCCGGTAGGCTTGCGTCGGCGCCGCCGTTGCTGCGCCCAGGTCGCAAAGGTCTGATATATGATGCCGACAAACGCCGCAAACTGCAACCCGCTCATCCCGCTGCGTTCATACTCATCGAGCAAACGCTCCCGCCGCGCTGCTGACGTCCGCACGCGTCCCAACGCATCCGTCTTGAGTAATTGGGTAACCGCTCCACTTTCCAGATTCGTCATA
>JANOHH010001127.1:0-2999 GCA_031406395.1 Verrucomicrobiota bacterium
CTCCTCGCGCGCGGCGTCGTCGGCCGGCGACGGCGCGCGCATGGCGGCCGCCGTCTGCGGCACCGGCGTGGGGGACGCGGCGGCCGAGCCATGTTGGGCTTGGTGACCGAGCTCGTTCTTGGCCCAGGCGGCGCGGGCGGGAAAGCCCTTGATCCCGGTCATCGCTTCGAACCAGCGGATGGTGTGGAATGCGTTCACCGCTTCCCGTCGCGCTTCCGGGTCTTTCGTCACCGCGTAACGGTAGGTTTGGGCCGCGAGATAGTCGCACGAATAACCGCCATCGTTGTCCCCGGCTTCGCGGACAAATTCCTTCAACTTCGCGTCCCACTCCAGTTTGTGGACGAGTCCCAATCGCTTCTGCCCCCATTCCTCCAGATGCCGTTCGTAAAACGCCGCCTTCTTCACCAACGTGTAGGGCTCGTATTCGATGATGCCCAGACCCTTGTCGGTGGCGATGAACACTGCGTGGTCACTGGTCGCGATCGCGTTAACCCGATCGTCGGGCAACCAGCGTTGGCCGGCGAAGTAATGAAACTGACCGGCGGTGTTGCGAATCGCGCCGCGCGTTGTGCCGATCCAGAGGTCACCGCCAAAACCGCGCGCCAGACAGGTCGCGTCTTCGTAGCACAAACCTTGTTCGCCGCGCACTTGCGTGAGCGACATGCCGCGCAGGACGCCCAGCCCGCGATCCGTGGCGATGTATAACCGACTGCCCAGGCTCAAAACATCGCGCGTGTTCAACGACGGCAATTCGCCCCAGTCCCAAACCTTTTCCACCGGCCAGTTCCAGACATTGCGCGCGCCGAACCGCGTGCCGTCAAAAATGGTGAGCCGCCCCGGGCCATGCACATACAGCGTCTCGCCGTAGGAAGCGACCCGTGTGATCCCGAACGGACTCGGTGGCGAAGTCAGCGACTCCAGCGCATCGCCTTTGATCTGCCACAAATGATTGCCGCCCGCCGCCACCACTCCGCCGAGATGTTCGCAAACGTCGCTCACCCCCTCGCCGGAAATCTTTTTCCACGATCCGTTATGAAATCGATGTAACCCCTGAACCGTTATCGCCCACAAGGCTCCGCCCGCGGTGACGAGGCGACTGACCGGCTCGCGCAGCTCGCTGACATCCACCAGCTCATCGCCCTTCAATTGGTGCAGGCCCTTGGCCGACCCGGCAAAGGTGCTTCCTTCGTAGACCGCCACCGAGGTCAGCGGCGCGCTGGTCGCTACTTTGCGCCCGACCTCCTGGAGATAGACATCGTCGGGAACGGGTTGCCAAAGTCGTTGCGCGACGGAGGCGGCAGGCGCGCTGAGTTCAAAGGCGGCAATAACTAAAGCGAGCCGAAAAACGAGAACGGGTGAAAAAGTAAACATAACTTTCATAAGTTGGATGGGGATTGTCGGGCCGCTGCTTCCAGGAACGCGCCCCACTCGCGAAAACCCAGCGGGTGGCCGCCCGCGCGCGCTTGGTCCGAAACCAATTTACCCCAGGCCTCGAGTGTCTCATTCACCAGCGCCTCGGAAAAATCCCGAGTCCGTTGTCTGGCGGCGACAGAATGAGATAAACCCAGGCTCAACGCCGCAAGCAAAACGAAGAAGGTCGCTGAAATTCTCGGGAATGAATTCATTCATGCTGCCAACCGCACGGTTTCAGACCCCGACGGTCTGGCCAATCTGCTCCGCCTATTCGAGGCCGCATCCTGCGAACGGTTCAGAAATCCGTGCGCGGCTCCTTCAAGTCCAGTTCCTGGATCCACGCGTTGCGGTAACGCACGTCGTGGCCTTCGGCCTGCAGCTTGAGGCCCCCCGGCGTGTCCGTGATTCCTTTGCCGCCGTCGTTGCCGCCGTCGAGACCGGAATTCGGTCCGCCCCAGACCTGATTGATGATCTGGTTGGTGTGAACCTTGAGGCCATTGAAATACATGGTCACCTGCGGCTTCTCGACCAGCTTGCCGTCTCTGAAGCGCGCCGCGCGAAACATGATGTCGTAGCCGTTCCATTTTCCAACGCCGTTGTAGGCGTGATACGGCGACTCGGTTTCATTGATCACCGCGCCCAGGCCGTGCTTGGTTCTGTCACCGTCAAGGACCTGAATCTCGTACCGGTTCTGGAGGTAAACGCCGCTGTTCCCGCCGGGCTGCATGATCAGAAATTCAATGTGCAGCCGGAAATCGCGATAGGCCTTCTTCGTCACAATGTCCGCGGCGCCATACTTGCCGCCGTCCGCGGCGCGATCATCGGTCATGATCACCGTGCCCTTGTCCACGGGGTCGTCCACGATTTTCCACTTGATGGGCAGGGCGGACTTGAAGCCCGGGCCGGCCCAATAAGTCCACTGCGCATCGAGCCGAGCACGCGAGCCGTCTAGGAGCATCTCCGCGCCGGGAACGGGCTTGGCGCCCACGCCAATATTTTGATCGGCGGCCGCCACGCTCAGCGCGGTCGCGAGGAGGATCAGGGTTGCGGAAACGCGGTGCCGGGAATTTTTCATAGCGGGTTTTCGATTGGGGTTGTTACGGATGCGATCATTCCGGTTTGAATTAATCCTTCGGGCCGGTTTAGGCAAACTCAATCATTGCTCACGTCATCCGGTAGGTGTGATCAAAAGTGGGTGAGCGAGGGGGTGGATTGCCTCTGCAAGCTTGCACCCAGAGCGCCGCCGTGCGGTAGCAGTGACCTTAGCCGAGCTGGAGTTGATAGCAGTTGCCACGCTCATCCCCTGCCCCACTGTTTCCGCCGATATGAGGTCGGCAGGAACCACCAACCTCGCCTTCCCCGGTGGCTCTCCCCCCTTCCGATGGAGAGGGTGGACGGAGGCCGCGTGAGCGGCTGGCTCGGCAATCTGCCAATTTGCAACCCACATCCGGAATCAGTCACACACCAGGTGCAGCGCAATTTTGCTCAATGATTGCTGGATCGGACCGGCGGCGACCACCGCCTTGCCTGGGCAGACAAAGAACTTTGCGACCGCAACCGAAAACTGCGCCTCAGTGATTCCCGCA
>JANOHH010001136.1:0-4747 GCA_031406395.1 Verrucomicrobiota bacterium
ACGAATGAGCCGCGAGCCAATCACGCAAAGCCCTGGACAGCCGACCACAACGGGCCGGCCAGCGCAGGTCTTGCCACTGGGGCTGGAATTCGTCGTTGCGGCATTGTTGGCCATGACCTGCGCTCCATCACACACCGAAGCTGCTGACTCTTTCCGCACCAATTCCCTCACCCGCTCGAATTATGTCGTCACCGTGTCCGGGCGTGCCCCGACATTGCCGGTAGTTGTCCGCCCGCCGGCGGTGCAGCCACCCGTCGGCCTGCCCACCGACACGCATCTCGACAAAACGCCCCCACGCAAAACCGTGGGTCTTGATCTGGTGCGCAATGGCTGGACCTACAACTGCATGGAGTGTCACAAGCTGCTCCCGGCGCGTTGGCAATATGACCGTCCGCTCAACGAGCATCAGGACATCAAGCTCGAACATGGCAACAATCGTTTCTGCCTCAACTGCCATCACGCGACGAACCGCAATGCGTTCGTGGACTACGACGGCTCGGAAATCGCGCAGGCCGACGTGGTGTCGCTGTGCGCGAAATGCCACGGCACGACCTATCGCGATTGGAAGGCGGGCGTGCATGGGCGCGCCAATGGCTTCTGGAACGCCGACCTGGGCGAAAAAACAAAACTTCGCTGTATCCAGTGCCACGATCCGCATCATCCGAAGTTTCAGGCCATGAAACCGCTGCCGCCCCTGCGCTATCCGGCGCGCGCCGTGCAGAGTAATAGCGACGCCTCGTCGCCTCACGGTGAACGCGACGCCCCCGTCGCGGCACCTCATGCAGCGGATTACAACACCACGAGTCCCGGCGACGGGGGCGTCGCCGCCACACCGGAGCGACGAGGCGTCGCTTCTACCAGCAAATGAGCCACGAACCGCAAGATACCGTCAGCCCGAAGACCATTGAGCAGGTTTATCAGCCGATGAACCGGCGCACCTTCCTCAAAGGCACGGCCGCCGCGATGGTGGGCATGGCCGGATTGGTCGCCGCGTTGAAACCGTTGCTCGCGCTGGAGCGCGGGGAGATCACGATTGATGATTTGCTCCAGAAACATTATCGCCAACTCACGCCCGAAGATTTGCAGCGCATCATGAAGTCGCTCGAGGCCAAGTGTCAGCAGGAATACGGCGTGCGTCCGACGATCCGCGATCTCAAGCCCCTGGACGGCGTCGAGTTTGGTTATGCCCTGAACCTTACGCGCTGCATCGGTTGCCGCAAATGCGCCCACGCCTGTCTCGCGGAGAACAACCAGTCGCGCGACGACGCGAACGATATTGAGAT
The DNA here is from genome assembly GCA_031406395.1 of Verrucomicrobiota bacterium. Classification (GTDB taxonomy): domain Bacteria; phylum Verrucomicrobiota; class Verrucomicrobiia; order Limisphaerales; family JADLHS01; genus JADLHS01. The sequence continues at coordinate 1,284 of JANOHH010001136.1, forward strand.
GTCCTACATCCGCGTGCTCGAGATGAAGAAAGGCTCGATTAATCTCGAAACCTCCACGGCTTTCTACGACCCGGAAACCGTCCCGCAGAAGGACAATTACTATATGCCGGTGCAATGCCATCAGTGCGCGGAGTCGCCCTGCACGAAGGTTTGCCCGGTGCAGGCCACCTGGCCGGAGAAGGACGGCGTGATTGTGGTGGATTACAACTGGTGCATCGGCTGCCGCTATTGCATGGCCGCGTGTCCGTACGATGCGCGGCGTTTCAACTACAAGAAGCCGACGATCAAGCCGGAACAGATTAATCCCAACCAGAACTATCTCAGCAACCGGCTCCGCCCCAAGGGCGTCGTGGAAAAATGCACGTTCTGCCTGCAACGCACCCGGGCCGGCAAATATCCCGCCTGCCTCGAAGTCTGCCCGACGGGCGCGCGGGTGTTCGGCAACCTGCTCGATCCGAACAGCGAGATTAACTACATTCTGAACAACAAGCGCGTTTACATCCTCAAGGAGGACGTCGGCACGCAGCCGCGCTTCTACTACTTCTTCGACAAATGAACTTGGGCACGAACACAATCAATGTTTGTAGCAGCGGACGTAAGTCCGCTCCATCTGAATCGAGCGGAAGTCAGAGCCTTCTCACGTCGGCTGCTACCAAATCATGAAGGACTACGTCACATTCCTGTTCCGCGTCTGGCGGCTCTCCTGGCAGGGGAGTTGGAAATTTTACGCGTGGATGACGCTCTTGAGCGTGGTGTCGCTCGTGGGGTTGAATGCCTATGCGCACCAGTTCGTGGAAGGCTTGCAAACGTCCAACATGACCAACCAGGTCAGTTGGGGCGCTTACATTGCGAACTTCACCTTCCTCGTCGGCGTGGCGGCTGCGGCGGTCATGCTCGTCATCCCGGCTTACATCTACAAAAAGGACTACATGCACGAGGTCGTGTTGTTTGGCGAATTGCTCGCCATCGCGGTCATCGTCATGTGCCTGTTGTTCGTGACGGTGGACCTCGGCCGCCCCGAGCGATTCCATCACATGATTCCGCCCTTTGGCATTTTCAATTTCCCCGGCTCGATTCTGTCCTGGGACGTGATCGTGCTGAACGGTTATCTGCTACTAAACATGCACATCGCGGGCTATCTGCTCTACTGCCGCTACCAGCACCGCCAGCCGACCAGGAAGTTCTACATCCCGTTCGTGTTTCTCTCGATCCTGTGGGCGGTGAGCATCCACACCGTCACGGCGTTTCTTTACGTCGGCCTGGCCGGGCGCTCTTACTGGCATCATCCGTTGGTGCCGGCGCGTTTCCTCGCCTCGGCCTTCGTGGCCGGCCCATCGTTGATGATCCTGGCGTTCCAGATCATCCGCCGCGTGACCCGCTACTACATCGGGGATCAACCCATCTTCACCCTCCGCATGATCATGACCGTGGCGATGATCATCAACATGTTTCTGCTCGGCTGCGAACTGTTCACGGAGTTTTACTATCCCACCCAGCACGCCGCCGCCGCGCATTACCTGTATTTCGGTTTGCACGGGCATCACGCCTTGGTGCCATGGATCTGGAGCGCCATGGCGCTCGACTTCGTCGGGCTGGTGCTGCTCGTTTCGCCCTGGAGCCGCCGCATTGTGGGCTTGAACCTCGCCTGCGGGGCGTGCTTCATCGGCATCTGGATTGAGAAAGGCTTCGGCCTCATCATCCCCGGCTTCGTGCCGTCGGCGCTCGGACAGATCGTGGAATACCTGCCGTCGCGCAATGAAACCCTCGTCTGCCTGGGCATTTGGGCGTTCGGCACGCTGATGTTCTCATGGATGCTGCACGTGGCCATTCCGATCATGAACGGTTCACTGCGTGCCCAACCCGGACTTACAACCACGAGTGAAAAGCCTTAAACCAACTAGGCAACCTTTTGTTGCATGTGCAACAAAAGGTTGTTGACCACCGAATAAACAAAAGCCCAAATGACTCTATGAAAACCTCCATCAAACACCTCCCCCTGTTCGCCGCCGCGTTGCTGGCCGCGGCGCTGCCTGCGCATGCCGGATTCACCCTCAAGGAAATGTCCCCGCAGAGCAAAGCCTGCGCGGAATGTCACAAGAAAGAGAGCGCCGCCCTCTACGAGCAGTGGGGCGCCAGCAAGCATTACCGCGGCAACGTCGGCTGCTACGAGTGCCACAGCGCCCTTACGAACGAGGTGGATGCTTTTGTTCATTATGGTGAGACGATTTCGACCATCGTCACGCCGAAAGATTGCGGGCGCTGCCACGAGCACGAGGTTGGCGAGTTTAATTCGTCGCACCACGCGAAAGCCGCGCGGATTCTCGGCTCGCTCGATAACGTGCTGGCGGAAATCGTCGAGGGCAATCGTGGCTTCAAGACGCCGGGTTTCCCGCACGGTAACTCCGCCGCGGCGGTGAACGGCTGCTGGCAATGCCACGGTGGCGAAGTGAAAATGCTCGCCAATGGCAAGCCCGACCCGGCGACCTGGCCGAACACCGGCATCGGCCGCATCAACCCCGACGGTAGCGAAGGCTCCTGCGCGGCGTGCCATTCGCGCCATGAGTTTTCCGCCGCCCAGGCGCGCACGCCCGAAACCTGCGGCAAGTGTCACATGGGCCCGGACCATCCGCAGATTGAAATCTACAACGAATCCAAGCACGGCATCGCCTACCGCGCCAACGTGGACAAGATGAATCTCGGTAACGCCAAATGGATCGTGGGCGAAGATTACTCCGCCGCGCCCACCTGCGCCACCTGCCACATGAGCGCGACCAAGAATCAACGCGTGACGCACGACGTCGGCTTGCGCATCTCCTGGAACAACCGGCCGGAAATTTCGATCCGGCCGGAAGTGGCCGACGCCAAGCTCGGGCTGCCCGGCAAGGACGTCACCTGGCAGACGCGCCGCACGAACATGTTTGATGTGTGCCTCAACTGTCACAACCAGAACTTTATTGATTCGTTCTACCTGCAATACGACGGGCTGATCGAGTTGTATCACGACAAGTTCGCCAAGCCCGGCCTCGCGCTCTATCAAGCCGCCAAGCCGCTGCTCAAGCCCGCCCAGTTCAGCAATCCGATCGATTTCACGTGGTATGAAATCTGGCATCACGAAGGCCGCCGCGCGCGCCACGGGGTTTCCATGATGGGCCCGGATTACACGCACTGGCACGGCACCTACGAAGTCGCGAAGCACTTCTATTCCAAGTACGTTCCCGAACTTCAAGAACTGGTCGAACACAACCTTGATTCGAAAGACGCGGCGAAGAAGGAAGCCGCCGAGAAACTCGGCAAACTGCTGGATGAAACGCTCAACCACAGCAACCACAATTGGTATCTCAACAAGATGGACCCGGCGGAGAAAGCCAAGCGGGATGCGGAGCGTCTGGATTTCCAGAAGCGATATTCCAATTGATAAGAGTTCGTCTTTACCTTGCCGATTGTACAACGGTTTCATGGTAAAG
>JANOHH010001138.1:0-2773 GCA_031406395.1 Verrucomicrobiota bacterium
GGGCCGCCATTTGTTCCAGAACGACGGTCCGCTGCGCGTGGTATTTTGAGTTCATTTCCACCAATATGACTAGCAGCTAGACATCTTCAAGGAAAAAATGGCCGCGAAACCACAAACCATCTGAAGTTTGTCTCACACCCCGCGGCCAAAAGCAAAAACTGCTGCAACAACCTGCCCCCGCAACAACCAGGGTGGCTGCCGGGATTTCCCTTGGAGCGTGCAGCCAAATTCAGGACACGTTGTCCGAGCAAGTCATGACGCAAGTGGCGCTTGGCCTCATTGGTGCGGGCGCGGCGGCGGCATCCCGAAGCCACACCGGGATCCAATCGCAGACCTTCACACCCAGACAACAAAGATTGGGCAGATCGTGACTTGCCAATGTTTCCAAGGCTTCGGAGACGTTCCACGAATGCCGGACCGTGTTTCGTCATCCAAAGGATCAGGCCGATCACCCCCTCGCCTTCGATACCGACGGGTAATTCGCGGAGCGCGCGGACAAATCCGCGCACCAAGAAAGACAGGGGCTGCGCCATCGTCGAGCGGCGGTACAGCCGATGCTGGAACGGCGCAGGCAGACTGTGGCTTTCGTAACTTCCACAGCCCGTTCAAAAAGGAGTGTCGTAACTGTCATGAGCATCAAGCTAGTCAGACCCGTAAATGGGAATGACCACCACCGGATGGGAAGTCCACTGCTAGTCTTTGTTTGCGTTGCGCTGGCGATGCTAATCATTGCGATTCCTTCTTCCGCCGAAACCCTGTCAACGCCGACAAAACTCTCCCTCAGCCCGCTGCCCGCACCGACCGCAGCCACAACCGTCACTAATAACTTTTCGCTGGCGATCGCAGCACGGCCGAAAAGCGATGCAACCACGAACGGTATCGCAGCCGGGTCCAGCCGTGCCACGCGCCGGGTTCTGGAGGTTGCGGCCTACCTGAACCAGCCAAGTGTTTCTGCCAAGGGCGCGAGTACAGGTCTCTTCAGCACCCAGGTGGGTGAGCGTGGTTTCGGTATTGCCGGAATTCAAGCCGGCTATGGGATGGCGTTTATGGACGAGGTCTTCACGCGAGGTCGGAATGGCACAGCCACGCAGGAGCCCTCCTACATCGTTGTCAAAACGTCCCTAAAGTTCTGAGGGCTGCGGCGCGGATCAAACAAGCTCCAACTGTTCCGCCGAGATTTTCACCGCCGCAGCCTGGTTGATGAAATCCAACCGCAACAGCACCGTGCTCATGCCATGGCGTTTTTCCACCCAGCCTTCCACCCCCTGCAACGCTCCGCTGCGGATGCGCACCTTTGTGCCTTCCCCAATGGTTGGCGCCAAGCGCACTTCCAACTTCGAGTCCAGCGCCGCAAGGATTTCCTGTAACTGCCGGGCGAAAGTCTCCTGATCGAAAACTTCCAGCAGATTGGCGACGTTGTCGTTCTGCCGGACGCTGGCGAAGGATTCCTTTTGGAGTTGGAGGAAGACGTAGCCGGGAAACAGCGGTTTGCGGAACACCACGGTCTTGCCGCGATACTTGTGCGCCGAGTCGTAACACGGCAGCGTGATGGCCAAGCCGTGCCGCGAACAATACTCGACCAGTTTTTTTTCCCGGCGCGGCCTCGTATGGGCCACCACCCAAAGTAATTCTGACACGGGCCGGAGAATTCAGTAGCCGCGCCGCGAAGTCAATCGGAAGCCGGGGGCGGCAGCAGAAATTCAGGACGCCGGACCAGCCGGACCAAGCGGAGCCGCCAACCTTGAAGGGCAAACGGACTGCGTTTGGATTGTTCCTTCCTGCACTTTCACAACAGCGTGCCCTTTCGCCACCGATACAACCGGTTGTTCACATAACTCGCCGTGCCCATCCCCAACCGCACCGCGATCCACTTCACCGTCATCACCGTCTCCGCCCGCAAGCGAGCGGCGATCTTTACCTTGCCGAGATCACCCTTGGCTCGTTTCGCCAGATCGGTTTCCTGCCACCGCCGCCGCTGCAACTCTGCGCGGACGATCCGCTCCGCCTTGGCCACGTCCGTTTCCAACCGTTCCGCCCCGTAATGTTCCGCGCCCATTCGCTCCGTCATCTGCGCCAGCAACTCCTTGCGAAACGTTTGCTCCCCCAAACACCATCCCCGCCGGATCGCCTTGTAATCCACACTCGCCTCCGACTGTCGCCGCTCCTCCAATGCCTGTTCCAACACCCGCCGCCCCGCCGCACGGTCTTGCGGAATCCGATACTCCCCGAGCAACCGATCCACCCGTAACCACGTCCACCGCTGGCCTGGACTTTTCAAGTATTCCGGCCAACTGCTCCACACATACGACCGTAATGCCGCTTCCGGTTTCAGCAATAGCGCCCGGGCCGGATTCAGATGCACATAGTCGCACACAGTCTTCAGATAACCGCTGCCACTCCCGTCCACGATCAGCGCCTTGTACCGACCGCTGAAGAGATGCCCGAATAATTTGTGCCGCCGATTGAACCGCGACGTGTACGTCCCCAGCAACCATTTCATGCCCGCCACCAGGTTTCCCAGCGGCGTTTCCAGCACCAGATGAAAATGATTCCCCATCAGACACAGCGCATGCACCTGCCAGCCGGTCTTGGCACAGGTCTCCTCCAGTGTCTCCAAAAACCGCGCCCGATCCTCAGTTGTGATCGGATGAGAAATTGCTTTGGGCTTGGGCGAGCGGGGAGGGGGTGGGAACGGGGAGCGCGGAAAGTGGCGGGGTGGGTGATGGGTGAAATGAAGGCCGCGTGTGGGCATGGCTGCGCCCGGCGCGAGGAC
>JANOHH010001182.1:0-5230 GCA_031406395.1 Verrucomicrobiota bacterium
GCCAGAACCCGCTGCGCCGTGCCCAAGGCGAAGGGGGCCGCTAGCGCCAGCGCGCACGGACACGCCACAATCAGCACCGATGCGAAGGCTTTAAGCGAAATCGCCGGATTCACCACGGCCCAAAATGCCGCCGCGCCCAGCGCGATCACGATCACCAATTTGGTAAACCGCTGGCTGTATTTGTTGGTGAGCGAATTGAGCGCTCCGGTCTTTCCTTTGCGGAACGCATCCTGATTCCACAGCGACGTGAGATAGCTTTGCGAAACCCCTTTCACCGTCTCCACTTCGATGGCGCCGCCCATCTGCCGTCCTCCGGCATAAAGATAATCTTCCGGCTGCTTCCCGACCGGCTCGGACTCACCCGTCACAAAGCTGTAATCAATTAGCGCCGGCCCACTCAACAATCTGGCGTCCGCGGGGATGAGTTCACCGTTGCGGATGATCAGGCGATTCCCGACGGTGAGTTGGGCGAGGGAAATTGTTTCCTCGTTAGTCGGGACGCGCTGCCGCGCGTCCTGGCCGACCACTAGGCTGGCCCCACCCGGAATGCGTGTGACCGACAGCGGAAAAAACGATTTATAATCCCGGTCAAAAGCCAACCGATCGTAGGTTTTCTGTTGAAACAGCCGGCCCCCGAGCAGGAAGAAGATCAACCCAGTGAGCGAATCGAAGTAGCCCACGCCGCGTCCGCTCGCCACCTCATAAACGCTCTGGGTAAAAATCGCCGCAATGCCCGCGGCAATCGGCACGTCAATGTTCAGCAATCCTTGCCGTAGACTCGTCCACGCCGCGCGCCAGTAATCCAACGCGCTGTACGTCACCACGGGCAGCGCCAGCAGCAGACTGATGGCTCCCACCATCTTTTGAAACCCCGGGCCGGCAAACGCATCCAGGCCGAGGTACGCCGAGATGCTGAATAACATGATGTTGCCGAACGCAAAACCGGCCAGGGCCAGTTGCATCCAAAGCCGCCGCGTGACGCCCACGAGCGGTCGGGCCTCCAGCGCGGACAGTTTCAATTCCGGTTCATAGCCCAGCGAAGTCAGCAACGCCACGACTTCGCTCAACTTCGCCTTTCCTGGATCGAAGCTGAGGGCGACTTCCTTGCGCGGAAAGTTTATCTGTGACGCTCCAAGGCCCGGTTGGAGGCGGAAAAGATTTTCCAGCAGCCAGACACAAGCGATGCAATGCACCGCCGGAATGTGAAACGTCACGCGAGTGATCCGGGCGTCACTGAAATCCACCAGCCGCTCGCGCACGGCGGGCTCATCCAGGAACTTGTAACGGTCGGGCTTGGCTGGGGTGCTGATGCGGACGCCGGCGGATGCACTGATGTTGTAGAAATCAGTGAGGCCATTGTCGGTCAGCAGCTCAAAAACCGTGAGGCAACCATGGCAGCAGAAGGACTTGTCCCCCTGCTCGAACCCAACCGTCCGGCAATGCGTTCCGCAATGAAAACAGCGCGCCGGCGCCGCAGCGGGTTGCGCCCGCGGCAAAGCCACTTCCCCTTCGGCAATGTCGGGTATTGCTTTGATCGTATTTTTCAATTCCGTTGTCGGCGACATCATCGTCAAGCGCGTCCCCGATGGCAAATCGTCTGTTACCCTTCGCTGATCATATTTTGTCATTCCCTCCGTTCGCTGGTCTTCATTTGTGTCGCGGTAGGGTTTTCCCTAACCTTGCGGCTGTGAAACTGATTTCCTGGAACGTCAACGGCTTGCGCGCGGTGCTGAAGAAGAACTTTCTCGAATTCCTAGACACCGAAAAGCCCGACGTCCTTTGCCTCCAGGAGACCAAGTGCCACCCCGATCAAGTCGAGCAACTCTGGCCGGCCAAATACACGACCTACTGGAATTGCGCCGAGAAGAAGGGTTACTCCGGGACGGCGATCTTCGCCAAGGAACGTCCCCTCAAAGTTACGCCGCACATCGGGGTCGCCGAGCATGACCACGAAGGCCGCGTGCTGACGGCCGAGTATGCCGATTTCTTCCTTGTCAATGTTTACGTCCCCAATGCGAAACGCGAACTCACCCGCCTGGCCTATCGTCAGCAATGGGATCGCGACTTCCTGCGCCATCTGAAAAAGCTGGAGCGCAAAAAGCCGGTCATCTTCTGCGGGGACTTCAATGTTGCACACCTGCCCATTGACCTCACCCATCCAAAGGCCAATGAGAAGAATCACGGTTTCACTCCGGAAGAACGCGCGGGCTTCAGTGCGTTTGTGAAGGCGGGCTTTCTCGACAGTTTCCGCGAGTTTGAGAAAGGCAGCGGGCATTACACCTGGTGGAGTCAGATGAGCAACGCCCGCGCCCGGAACGTAGGCTGGCGCATTGATTATTTTCTCCTCAGTGCCGCTCTGCGCCCGCGACTCAAAAGCGCATTCATCCGCCCCGTGGTGATGGGGAGCGATCACTGTCCGGTTGGAATCGAGCTTGGCTGAATTCTCAGACGGGGCGACCGCTTGCGATGCTAGGAAGCAAAGTCGCATTTTCTAAGCTATATCACCGTTTCGTCTACACGAGCTTTGCCGGCACCCAAAGTTCTCTGAGCGACTGTTTTTCCGCCATGAGGGCGATGGCCTAAGATTCGAGCTCGATTTATGGCCGTCGGTCGCACCGCTACTCGACAACGTACTGGACAACCGCGGCGAGGAAGTCCGGCGCGTCATAGGGGCGAGCGCAGATGCGGGTAAGCGGTGTGTGAACCGTGCGCTGGAGAAGCTTGCGAAAGAGTAGCAGCAAGCGCGGAGTGAGGCCGATAGCGACGCTCATTGCGGTCGCGGCCTTGGTGAACTCGGGGAAAGCCGCACCGGTGGATTTGCGGTTACCGTCTCGTCAATGGTGGCGCAAGGAACTTTGAGTTCGGCACCAAAAATAAGACTGGTCAGTGGGGCTGTTAAGACAATGGCTCGGTAAAAGCTTATAGGCGAAACGTGGCTGGGGTTTTCGGCAAGAGCGCCCTTCACCCACTCCAATCTTTCAATGCCTATGGTTTGAAGGCGAATTTTGTCCGATCAATATCTCCGATGGCCCAGAGATTTTCCGGCCAGATTTCCCGACCGTACTTAAGCAGGCGCACACTGCCATCGACAAAGGCGAAGTTCGAACTGCCCGACTTGCTGACTGTCCCCGCCCGTTGCGTTCCGTGACAACCGCGCTCGATCTGGTCGGCGTCGTTACCGACCCCCTCGAGCAGGTCCATGTAATAATGTTGGGAGATGGGCACACCGCCCTCAATTTGGAGATTCTTTTTCTCCCCGAACAGCACCGTATCCGTGGGTTTGCGGACGGCATTCTCCTTGAACAACAGGCCGTTGTAGGATTCGGAACTGGAGTTGCCGGTGGTCTGGAGGAAATAATCGTTCCAACCATTGATCATGTAGCTGCGCGGAGAACGATCTGCGGGTGTCGGCGAAGCGGTATCGGTCAATGGTTTGCCGCGCTTTGCATCCGTCGAACAAACCAGTAGATCAAGATTTTTGTAGTACTCCTGCAATACGGTTGGCCAGCGATAGGCATTGGTGCGGGGAGGGAGCAGGTCGCTGTTGTCGTCGGCATACATTTTTACTGAGAGCGAGAGCTGGCGTAAGCAGTTGGCGCATCGGATCCGCTGTGCCGCCTCCTTCGCCCGACCGAGTGAGGGTAAAAGCATGCTGGCAAGAATCGCAATGATGGCGATGACGGCCAGAAGTTCAATCAAGGTGAATGCCTTCGCGGAGGGTCGGCGACCTGACTTAACTGCGCGCTGATCTGTGAAGTAACTGTTCATTTCAGAATTTGCTTTGTCTGCTTGGATATCGAACAATCATCGAATAATAGCGTCTAGCTGCTCACCATGTCGAAGGCAAAAATTATTTCTATGCTCTTGCTCGTTCTGGGTTTGGGCGGTCTAAGCCTGTACCTGAACAGAGACTGGTTTTCGGCGAATACTATTCAAATTTCGCATCGCGTCAGTCCTTGGCTGGACAACAGGCGCCCCGGTGCGCGCGGAGGTCAGCTCGGTCCGGCGGTGGCGTTTAACCTCAGTCAGTATTGTCGCCTGACCAGCGTCAATGTTGTCCTCGCCGCGGATATTGCCACCAACAAATATGCCCACTCGATCTGGAGTCTGGTAACGGAGTCCAATTCCATTCCGACCGCCAGCTTTGTTTATGGCGATTTCATTCGCGGCATGCATCCCACCAGCAAAGGCGCCGCGGCGGCCCCGCTCGAGCCCGGAGTCACCTACCGCCTGCTGGTTAAGACAAAAGATCAGACCGCGCAGCACGATTTCAGTCTGGGGCCGCAGAACTGAGCGGCTTAGCCCATTGGCAAGCGGCTCGGTGTCGAACGCTTCAAGCGTAAGTCTCCGTGCCGCTTTACGAGCGCACGTCACGTGCCTAACATCGGCGCATGACGATTGCTGAGGTCTTGGCGAATGAGGAATTGCGGCGGCACGAATTCCCCGTCGTACAAAAGAAAATCTTCCTCGCGCACGCGGCTGACTGCCCGTTGCCGCAGCGGGTGGCCCAGGCGGTGGGGGATTACGCCCAGCACGCCGCCGCCGGTGATCAGGAAGCCGTAATTTTTCCCCGCGTGCTGGAGGACGGACGCAAGCTCGCCGCACAGTTGCTGAGTTGTCAGGACGAGGAGGTCGCGTTCGTCGGACCGACATCGCTGGCGCTGAGTTTGTTTGCGAGCGGCCTCAAGTTCCGCAAACACGACAACATCCTCATTTACTACGACGATTATCCGTCCAATGTTTATCCGTGGATGGCGCTGGCCGACCAAGGGATCGAAGTGCGGTTGCTCAACATCCGCGGCCTCGGCGCAATCCGGCCCCGGGATGTGATCGGGCAGGTGGATGAAAACACGCGGCTGGTCGCGCTGGCGTCGTGTCATTTCGTCAGCGGCTTTCGGCTGGAGCATGCCGCCATCGGGAAAGCCTTGCGGGAGCGGGGAATTCTTTTCTGTCTCGACGGCATACAAACGCTCGGCGCGTTTCCGACGACGATGGAGCAGGTTGATTTGCTCGCGGCGGACGCGCACAAGTGGCTGCTCGGCCCCTGCGGCGCGGGGATCATGTATGTCCGCCGGGAAATTCAGGCGCGACTCAACCCGCCGGTCTATGGCTGGCACAATGTGCGGTGCCCGAATTTTGTGGCCCTGGAACAGATCACGTATCGCAGTGGGGCTAAGAAATTCGAGGCAGGCACGCACAACTTGCTGGGCCTCGTCGGACTGAACGCGGC